>JADJYF010000023.1 GCA_016719885.1 Pseudomonadota bacterium
TTCCACCGCCACCGCGCCAAATCGATCATTCCTGTCACCGGTGATCATGTGTCCGGCGTCGAGCACGTTGAGATACTCCGCGTGCGGACACAGTTCCAGAAATTCACGCACGCCGTCCTCGCTCACCACGTCGGAGCTGCCGCCACGCACCAGCAGTGTCGGAATGCGCAGCTGTCGCGCCGCCGCTGAGAGGCGCGCGTGACGTAGCGCCAGGTCGCGCTCGCGGCCGTCGAGGAAGCGCGGGTCCCAGTGCCAGTAGTAGCGGCCGTCCGCATCGCGGCGCACGTTCTTGGCGAGACCGGCGCTGTTGGCGCTGCGCTGCTCACCCGGTCGATAGCCACCAATCGCGGCCGCGACTTCGTCGAGACTGGCGAAGCCGTCGGCGTGGCGCGCCATGAAGGCCTTGACGCGATCGAAGCCGGCGCGCTCGGTCTGCGGCACGATGTCGACCAACACCAGGCCGGCGGCATCGACCGTGCCTTCGCCGCTCGCCGCGAGCGCGGTATTGCCGCCCAGCGATGCGCCGAGCAGCACTGGGCAGCGGCAGCCGAGCTCGTCGACGACCGCGGCGAGGTCGCGCACGAAGGCATCCTGCTCGTAATCACCCGCGGCCGACCAATCGGAATCGCCATGGCCGCGCGCATCAAAGGCGATGGCGTGAAAGCCGGCCGCCCCCAGCATCTCGCCGGTGCCGCGCCAGGCATGACGGGTCTGACCGCCGCCGTGCAACAACACGACCTGCGGCGCACCGACCTCGCCCCAGGCATCGGCCGCGAGCGTGATGCCGTCGGGCGTCGTCCATTTCATCATCGGCGCCGGCGTGCCCGGCAGTCCTGTTCGCACCGGCAAGGCCTGTTCGCGCTCCATTCGCATCGCGTCGCTCATCGCCCGCGCCGCTCAGTGCGCCTTCGCGCTCTGCGCATCCGCACCGACGCATGCCGTCAGCCGCATCAAGGTCGCGAGATCCTTGACCTGTTCCAGGTTCCACACCTGCTCGACCAGCGCGTCGATGTTGGCAGCCGCGATCACGCCGTCGGCGTTATGACGGAATTTCGCTTCCAGTTCGTCATTGCTCATGGCCGAGCCCGGCTCCGGCGACGGACTGCCCTTGGGATAGCGACGCTCACCCACCCAGGTCTGGCCGCGCGCGCTGATCTCGATGCGCGCCGGTCGGCTCGCGCCCTGGCTCAACAGCAGATCGACGTAATCGGGATGCACTTCGTAGCTGGTCTTGTCCATGAGGCGCATGACCGCCGGGTCGAACACGCGCGCTTGGTCCTGCCAGTCCTTGCCGGGCGGCACCCCGAAGGCGCCGAAGGCCAGGCCATGGGCAATGCTGAACTGCGCATCGTGCACGTGCTCGATGGCGCGGTTCTGCCATACCGGCTGTTCGACGAAGCCTTCCACCCAGGCTTTCATGCTGTCGATCTCGTCCGGGGCGATGTGGTTGTCGTCGATGATCTCGCGCTGCGCGTCCAGCAGGGCATGCAGGATGCGGCAATGGGGATAGGGCTTGTAGGCCTGTTCGCGCGTGAACAGCCACGTACTGCCGAGTTCGGGCGTGATGTGCTGCGCCTCCCAGCGCCGCGTGCCGATGAAGCGCGCCCAGCCGTACTCGCGATCGTCCAGCACCATGACATCACCACGGTGACCGAGCTCGGCCATGTTCGCTGCGGTGAAAGCCGACTGCACCAGGCTGCCGGCCAAAAGGTACTTGATGGTGGAACTCGGCGCGTGCTGAACCACGCCACCTGCGATTGCACCGGCGCGATGCAGCCGGCGATGCCGAGACCGTGGGCGATGATGTTCACATCATGGCCTTTCAGCTTGGCCAGCGCCGCTGTCGCGCCGAACACCGTACTGCTGTAGCCGTAGACCGGTGGCGGATTGACCTTGCCGTCCTTGGTGTCGCGCAGGTAATCCATCGCCTTGCCGATGCGGTAGGACATCTCGTGGGACAGCGCCATGGCGGTGATGAGTTCACGGCCTGATTGCGCTGCGCTCTCGGCATAGGCCAGCGCTGCCGGCAATACATAGGGCGTGACGTGGCCGGGCGGCAACACCGCATCGTAGTCGAGGGTGTTGATGAGTTCGCCATTGGCGAAGCCCGCACCGAACATCGACACCTTGTGCGGCGTGCCGATGATGGTCGACTCGGCAGTGCCGCCGCCGGTCATGCGGCCATAGTCGATGCCGATGCGCCCCTTCGGTTCACCGACCGCCGCCATCGCGCAGCCCAACGAGTCGAGCAGGATGCGCTTGCATTCCTCGACGACCGGCGCCGGCAGTTGTTCGAAGCGGCACTGCACGGTGAAGTCGGCGAGTTGTTCGATGAGTGTCGCGGCCATGGGGTCCTCCAAACGTTGCAAGCTCACTGTGGCGACGCGGCGCGTGCGATGTCGCGCACTTCGTCCAGCGCCGCCGGGTTGTCGAGCGAAGAAAGATCGCCGGGCGGTAACCCGGCGTAGATATTGCGAATGAGTCGACGCAGGGTCTTGCCGCTGCGGGTCTTCGGCAATTGCGAGACGAGATGCACGGCAGCGGGACGGAACGGCTTGCCGAGTCCCTTCCTGCACCACACCGGCGCGCGCCGCGAGCGCCGCGGCAGCTTGGGCCGCGCCCGCCCTGGCGACGATGAACACCACCAGCTTCTCGCCGCTGGCGGCGTCCGCCATGCCGACCGCCGCAGCATCGACTACGCCCGGCACTTTCAACACCAGTTCCTCGACTTCGGCGGGGCCGAGACGCTTGCCGGCAATTTTCAAAGTGTCGTCGGAACGGCCGCGCAGAAACAGTTGTCCGTCAGCGCGCCGCACGGCGAGGTCGCCGTGCAGCCACAGGCCAGGCACCTGGCGCCAGTAGGTCTCGAGGTAGCGCTCGTCGTCCTGCCAGAACGACTGGGTCATGCCGACGAAGGGCTCGCGCACCGCGAGTTCGCCGACAGTGTCGGTGAGCGAAGTACCGTCGGCCGCCACCACGTCGACATCGACCCCGGGCGAGGTGCTGTTGAAGGCGCTCGCCACTATCGGTCGCACCACCACCGAGGCCAGGAGGGCGCCCGAGACTTCGGTGCCGCCGGTGTAATTGATGAGCGGCAGTTCACCGCCGCCGAAGTGTCTTTGAAACCAGTGGAAATGTTCGGGCGCAATCGCCTCGCCGGCGGTGACGAGCAGGCGCAGGCTGGAAAAGTCGCCGTTGAGACTTTGTTCTTCATGACTCGCCAAGCTGCGCACGAGGGTCGGCGCGGCGCCGAAGTGCGTGACGCGATGACGGCCGATGAGGCTTGCCATGCGCGAGAAGTCGGGCACGTCCGGTGCGCCGGTGTAACACACGAGCTTCGCACCGCGCAGCAGCGCCGAGCACATCACCAGCGTGCCGGCTATCCAGCCGAGATCGGCCGGCCAGCAGAACGCATCCCCCGGCGCGATATCGAAATGCACCAGCGCATCGTGGGCAATCTTCAAGGGAAAGCCGCCGTGGGTATGCACGATGCCCTTGGGCTTGCCGGTGGTGCCGGAGGTATAGATGAGCAGGAAGGGATGATCGGGCGTGACGCTCGCGGGTGCCGTGGCAAGGTTCGTCTGCGCCTTCAGCAACGCAGCCCAGTTCGCTTCTCCAGGCGGCAACGACGCGGTCGGCGCGGCGGCGTCGTGCCATATCACGTGCCGCAGGCGCGGCAGCTCCGTCCGCGCCTGTCGCACGACGGTGTCGAGCCGCACTTCGCGGCCGCGTCGCGTAAAAGCCCGTGATGCAAGCAATACGGGGGCATCGGCCGCACCGAGGCGTGACACCACGGCCTCGGCGCCGAAGCCGGAGAACAAGGGTACCGCCACCGCGCCGAGCCAGGCGATGGCGAGCATCGCGAGGGTCGCTTCGAGACCGTTGTCCATGAACAGGCCCACGCGGTCGCTGCTTTCGACGCCGAGTTCGGTCAGCACCGCCGCGCGCTTGGCGATGGCGGCGCGCAATTCGCCATGGTTGACGCTGTCCGCGCGCCCGGCCTCGTCTTCGGCGACGATCGCGATGTTGCCCGCCGTGGCCGCGCGCGCACCCCAGGCCAGCACGGTATTCACCCAGTTGAGACGCCCACCGGGAAACCAGCGCGCGAATTCACGCCCGCGGCCGAGGTCCGCGTAATCGCGCGGTGCCACGTCCCACTGGATGTCGCACACGCGCATGACCGTCGCCCAGTAAGCCGCCGGTGCGGCGCTGGCGTGGGCCAGCAAGGCATCGTAGTCAGGCACGCCCAGCGCCGCGACCAGGCGCGCCACGCCGGAGGACTCGAGATCCCTCGCGCGCGGCATCCAGGGAATTTCGTTGCTGGCTGTCATGGCCCCGTCCCGCCTCGCAAATCACCGCACTCGCGCACCGGCGCGGCGGATGGCAGGAGTATGGGCGAGGTGCTGCCGCGCGTCCCGTCGTGATTGGCGCAATGTGCCTTCGCGGATCGAGAAAACGATTGTCCAGGCCGCGGTGAAGCAGGGCCCATGATCGCGTTACCATGAGCCCCGGCGCAGGCGCTGCGCACGCTCATTCCATCGTGAGGCTCGATGCCACGCATCCTGCAGTGAAGACCATGTCCAGCCTGACCGTGCAGTCCCTGATCCGACGCGTCGACCTGTTCACCTTGAAGCTTTTCCTGGCCGCCATCGAGGAAGGACAGATCGGGCGCGCCGCGTTTCGCGAACACCTGGCGGCCTCGGCCGCCACCAAGCGCATCCAGGATCTCGAAGAGCTGCTCGGCATCAAGCTTTTCGACCGCTCGGCGCGCGGCGTGGTGCCGAGCCCGGCGGGACGCATGGTGGAGAACCACGCACGGCACATCCTGGCCACGCTCGAAGCGCTGCGTCGCGATCTGGCCGAACTCTCGGAAGGCGTGCGTGGCCACGTGGCGGTGGCAGCGCCCGGCATCATGATCGTGCAGTTC
This sequence comes from Pseudomonadota bacterium, assembly GCA_016719885.1. NCBI lineage: Bacteria > Pseudomonadati > Pseudomonadota > Pseudomonadota bacterium. The sequence goes on from JADJYF010000023.1 coordinate 4,928, forward strand.
CTGGCGCGTGAGATCGGCGAATTCACCCAGCGCTTTCCGCTCGTCGAAGTGACCCTGCACAACGGCATGAACGCCGAAGTGCTGCGCAGCCTGCGCGACGGCGAAGTCGACATCGCGTTCTTTTCGCACGTCGAAGGCAGCGCCTACGACGGTATCGAAAGCACCGAATGCCGTGACGATCGGCTGGTGGCGGTGGTGCCGATAGGGCATCCGCTCACGCAGGCGGCAAGCGTGTCGCTGGAAGCGCTGCTCGACCAGGATCTGATCAGTCTCGGCGAAGGCACCACCATCCTCGCGCAGCTCCGCCATGCCGCGCTCGCCATCGGGCGCGGACCGCGCGTGAAATACACCGTCAGCACCGTCGATGCGGCGCGCAGCCTGGTCAGCGCCGGTCTCGGCGTCGCATTGCAACCGGCCAGCGTGGCCTATTCCGACGAATTGGACCGGGTCTGCACCTTGGCCGTCGATGGCGACTGGGCCAAGCGCAGCTATCGCATCGGCTACCTCGCCGGCCGCGCGCTGTCACCGGCGGCGGAAGCCTTCGTCGCCCAGATCACTGCTTCCAATCTTGCCGCGCTCGACCAGCAAGACCAGCCTTAGCCGTCCGGCGCACAGCCGCTTCGCGATCCGAGAATCACCGCTTCTTGCCTTTGCGCTTGGCCACCCGCGCGGCCGGCGATAGCGTGTCCGGCAGGCGCGAGCCCGGGCCGCGGCCCGACGCTCCATCATCGCAGGTGTGCGACGTCGGCGCGGTCTGCGTTGCAACCCAGCCCCAACGAGAGAGCTCTTGACCATGCAAGCAATGAAACGCGTCCGATCCTTCCTGTTTGTACCCGGCAACAAGGCCTCGATGATCGACAAGGCCGCCGGCGCGCGCGCCGACGCCCTGATTCTCGACCTGGAGGACAGCGTGCCGCCGGACCTCAAGCTCGAGGCGCGCGCCATCGTCGCCGCGAAGATAGCGCCGCTCGCCGCCCAGGGCCAGCGCGTCTACGTGCGCATCAATCGCAGCCCGCACATGTATGACTTCGATGACGTGCTGGCGGTGGTCGGCCCGCATCTGGAAGGCATCTTCATTTCCAAGACCAATGGCCCGGAGGACATCGACTGCATCAACATGATGCTGTCGGAGGCCGAATTCCGTAAGGGCATGGACATCGGCACCACGCGCGTCATGCCGCTGCTGGAAACGGCGCGCTCAATGGAAATGTGCTACGAGATCGCAAAGAAGGACCGCGTCGCGGCTCTGATTGGCGCCACCGCTAAGAACGCCGACACCGCGCGCGCGCTCGGCTACGTGTGGTCGGCGACTGGCCGCGAATCGCTGTATTTCAAATCACGCGTCGTCATGGCGGCGCGTGCCGCCGGCAAGCTGCCGATAGGCGGCATCTGGCAGCAGGTGCACGACACCGAAGGCCTGCGCGCCTTCGTCACCGCCAGCCGCGAGCTCGGCATGACCGGCGAGCTGTTGCTGCATCCCTCCAACGTCGCCATCACCAACGAAGTGTTCAGCCCCTCGGCGGACGAAGTCGCCTACTACCAGGGCATGATCAACGCGCACGCCAAGGCCGAGGCCGAGGGGCGCGCGTCCTGCATTTACGATGGTGAGCACATCGACATCGCGCATGTCGCGACCGCGCGGGAGATCATCGAGCTGGCGGCATCGCTGGCTTCGTGAGGGCGGGCGCGGCAAGTGATCCGCTCTGCCATTTCCAATAGGGTGCCCGGGACTGCCGCAAGCGGCAATTGATCACCCTGAGCGCTGCCCTGGAGATGACCGATGAATACCACCCTCACCCGCCCCCTGACCGGCATACGCGTGCTCGACCTGACCGTCGCGCTGGCCGGCCCCTATGGCTCGCTGCTGCTGGGTGGGCTGGGCGCGGAAGTCATCCGCGTCGAGGCGCCGGGCGGCAGCGACATCGCGCGCAGCAATCCGCCCTTCGTCGGCGCCGAGGGCATTCACTTCGGTCCCGGCGATGCCGATGACATCGCGCTGTGCATGCTCAATCGCGCGCGCAACAAGAAGAGCATCACGCTTGATCTCAAGAAGCCCGAAGGGCTCGCGCTGTTGAAACGCCTGGTCGAGCAGGTCGACGTGGTGATGGAGAACATGAGCGATGGCACCGCCGAGCGTCTCGGCGTCGGCTACACAGCGCTGTCGGCGGTCAATCCACGCATCGTCTATGCCTCCATCAACGCACTCGGCGACCCGAGTCTCTATCCCGGACTCAAGGGCATGGACATCATCGTGCAGGCCTTGTCGGGCCTGATGGGCGTGACCGGTTTCGCCGATGGCCCGCCAACCCGCGTCGGTCTGCCCATCGCCGATCTGCTGGCGTCACTGTTCGCGGTCAACGGCATCCTCGCCGCGCTCATCCACCGCGGCCGCACGGGCCAGGGCCAGCGCGTGGAAGTGTCAATGCTCGATTGCATGGCTTCGCTCATCGCCGAGGAACATTTCGACGCCTACGAGCGCGCCGGCTACGCCATCCGCACCGGCAACTACCACGACCGCCTGGTCCCTTTCGGCGTCTACCAGGCGAGCGACGGGTATGTCGCCATCATCGCCATGATGCCCGAGTGGTTCCGCGGTCTCATGGAAGCCATCGGCCAAGCGGAACTCATCAACGACCCGCGCTACAGCACGCGCGGTCCGCGCATGCAGCACGCCGCGACCCTGAACGCCTTGATCGAAGACTGGACGCGCACGCGGAGCAGCGCCAGGATCCTCGCCGAGCTCCACGAGCGGCGCCTGAGCGCGCCGGTGCGCACGCCGCAGCAGATGTTGAGCGACCCACGCCTGCGCGCACGCGGCGCGGTGGTCGATCTCGCGCACCCGGTGTTCGGCGCGATCGACGCCGCCGGCATGGGTCTGCCCATCCATTTCTCGGCCTGCCATGCACAGTTCGATAAGCCCGCCGAACTGCTCGGCGCATCGAATGCCGAGATCTACGGCGAGTGGCTGCGGCTGGGCGCCGAAGAGCAGGCGAAGCTGCGCGCGGCCGGCGTGATTTGAACGACAACGAACCAGGGGGAGAACCACCGTGCAGGACATCTATCGTCGCAGCATGCCGGACGTCGTATTGGTGGAGGCGCCGCCGGCGGCATCGGCTCGGCAACCGCGCGGCGCTTCGCCGCCGAAGGTTGCCGGGTCGCCATCACCGACGTCAACGCCGCGGGCCTCGAAGCCTTGGCCAAGGACATCGGCGCACTGGCGCTGCCGGCCGATGGCACCTCGCGCGAAGCGCTCAGCGCAGTGGTGGCGCGCACCGTCGCCGAGTTCGGCGGCCTCGATACCGTGATCGGCACCCAGGGCGCGGCAAGTCCGGGCCCGGCCAATCCCAAGGGCGACAAGGCCTGGGGCATGGCGCTCGACATCAACCTGTGTGGGCCTTACTACCTCGTCAGCGAGGCCACGCCCCATCTCGTCGCGCGCAAAGGTTCGGCGGTGTTGATTGCGTCCACCGCCGGCATCTTCGCCGGCCCGCTGGGCTCGGCCGGTTACACCGCAGCCAAGCACGGCATCGTCGGTCTCGCGCGCTGGTTCGCGCGTGAACTCGGGCCCAAGGGCGTGCGCGTCAATGCGCTGTGCCCGGGCTGGGTGAAGACCCAGCTCGCCGATGACGTCATCGCGTTTCTCGCCAAGCGCGACGGCATCAGCGAACAAGAGGCCTATCACCGTTCGACGCGCCACATACCCATGCGTCGCATTTCGCAGCCCCACGAGATTGCCGTCGGTGTGCGCGTTTCTTTCCTCCAGCGATGCCTCCATGGTGACCGGCCACGTGATGGTGGTGGATGGTGGCGGCGCGGCGGTGGACGTCGCGACCATTGAACTCGACGTATAGCGCGCGCCAAGGCAAGGGAGCGACAGGCATGCAGGACAGGGAACAACTCGTGGTCGGCCCGGACCTGGTGGTGCCGCGCCCCGATGCCTTGATGATAGGCGGAGCGTGGCACGCGAGCGCGTCGGCGGTGAGGACCGAAGTCATCTCGCCTGCCACCGAAGCGGTGGTCGCCGAGGTCGCGATGGCGTCCGTCGCCGACGCCGACACGGCGGCTGATGCCTGCGTGGCGGCCTTCAACGGCGAGTGGCCGCGCTGGCCGGTGGCGAAGCGGGTCGCGGTGTGCACGGCGTTCTGCGCGGCGCTGGAACAACGGCTCGATCTCATCGGCGGCGTGTGGGCGGTCGAATCGGGCACACCGCTGCGCTGGAGCCGCACCCTGCATCGCTTCGCGGCCAAGGCCGCGTGGGGCGGCGCACTCGCGGTTGCCGAACGGACGCTGGCGCCGGAAACCCGCAGCACCGCCGTCGGTGAAGTGTCGATCGAGCACGACCCGGTCGGCCCGGTGCTCGCCATCATGCCCTACAACGGTCCGCTCGCGACCATCGGCTCGAAAGTCATCCCGGCCTTGCTGGCGGGCGCACCGGTGGTGGTCAAGGCCGCACCGGAGTCGGCGCTGATGATGCGCATCGTGTCGGCCTGTGCCATCGAGGCGGGCTTTCCGCCCGGCGTGCTCAGCATCCTGCCCGGCGGCGTCGAGGTATCGCGGCACCTGGTGCGCGACCCGCGCATCGAAATGATTTCCTTCACCGGCGGACCGCGCGCCGCCAGCGACATCCTGCGCGAAAGCGCCGAGCGTCTGCCACGCACCGTTTTCGAACTCGGCGGCAAGTCGCCGGCAGTGCTGTTGAAGGACGTCGATCTCGACCAGGCATTGCGCTCGCTGGTGGCGGGCGCCATGAGTGGCTCGGGCCAGATCTGCGCGGCCTTGTCCCGCCTGGTGGTGCCGCGCTCACGCCACGACGAAATCGTCGACGCCGTCGCGCGCAGCTATCGCAGCCTCGTGATTGGCGACCCCTTGTCGAAGGACACCGATCACGGCCCGCTCGCCAATCGCCAGGCGCTGGAGCGCACCCAGGGCCTGGTGGCCAAGGCGCGCGAAGAAGGCGCCGACCTCGCCTGCGGTGGCCAACGCCCCGACGCGCATTCACGCGGCTACTACTTTGAACCGACCTTGCTCACCGGCGTCGCGCCCGACGACACCATCGCGCAGCAGGAGGTGTTCGGTCCCGTGACCGCGGTGCTGCCCTACGACGACGAGGAAGAAGCAATCGCGATTGCCAACGGCACGGACTATGGCCTCGCCGCCAGCGTCTATTCATCGGATCGCGAACGCGGCCTCGCGGTGGCGCGCCGTATCCGCGCGGGCTCGGTCGCACTCAATACCTTCGGCCCGACCATGGCCGCCCCTTTCGGCGGCGTGAAACGCTCGGGCTGGGGACGCGAATGCGGGCCGGAAGGCCTGCGCGAATTCACCAGCGCCAAGCAGGTGCTCTTGGGCTGAGCCCGCTTCCTAGATCAACCAAAGGCGGATTGCGCGATGCTGAAATGGAAGATTGGTGACACCACCATCACCCAGGTGATCGAGACCACGGACGATGCGATCACCGACATGATCCCGTTCCTGCCGGACGCAACCCCCGAGCGCCTCGCTTCGATACCCTGGCTGCGGCCGAACTTCCTGTCGCCGGCCGGCAAACTCGTTCTCAACATCCAGATGCTGATCATCGAGACGCCGGAACGCCGCATCGTGGTCGATACCTGCGTCGGCAACGACAAGACCCTGGCGCTGGACGCATGGGCGAACCTGCAGCTGCCGTTCCTCGCGCGCCTGAACGCCGCCGGTTACGCGCGGGAATCCATCGATACGGTCGTCTGCACCCACCTGCATGTCGACCATGTCGGCTGGAACACCATGCGCAGCCAGGACCGCTGGGTGCCGACCTTCCCCAATGCGCGCTACGTGCTGGTCGAAAGGGAATTCCAGCACTGGCAGGGCATCGAGGACGACTTCGGCCCCATATTCGCCGAATCCGTGCGCCCAGTGTTCGACGCAGGGCTCGTTGATCTCGTCGCCGACGATCACGAAGTCGGCAGCGGCGTATGGTTCGAGTCCACGCCCGGCCACACCCCCGGGCATGTCAGCGTGCACATCGCCTCGCAGGGCGGAGCACGCCATCATCACCGGCGACATGCTGCATCACCCCTGTCAGATTGCGCGGCCGGACTGGGTCACGCCGTTCGATTTCGACAGGTACCGCCGCCGTCGCCACGCGCCGTGCCTTCTCGAGCGCTGTGCGACCAGCCGGTGCCGATCCTCGGCACGCATTTCGCGGACCCGGTGGGCGGGCACATCGTGCGCGATGGCACGACCTATCGCTTCGCCGTCTGACGCATGACGCGATGACGTGCCGACGGTCGTCGCGGCGTTCCAACGGATTTTTCAGGGGAGAGGGGGGGGGGGGGGGGGGGGGGGGGGGGGGGGGGGGGGGGGGGGGGGGGGGGGGGGGGGGGGGGGGGGGGGGGGGGGGGGGGGGGGGGGGGGGGGGGGGGCGCGGTGGGGGGGCCGCGGGGGGGGCGGGGGGGGGGCGCGCGGGGCGGGGGGGGGGGGGGGGGGGGGGGGCGTGCGGTGGTGGTCGACGGATTTCCCGGCGTCAGCGGGCGTGGTGTTGTGAATCCGGCCTCGCGCGGCTGGATTGAATTGACCTCCGCCGATCCCTTGGTGCCGCCGGCCTTTCAGCCCAATTACCTGTCGGCCGGTGACGATGCCGAGCGCACCATCATCGGCGTGCGCAGAATGCGCGAGGTCATGGCCAGTGAACCGATAGCCTCGCGCGTCGTCGCCGAAGTGCTGCCCGGCCCCGGGGTGACGAGCGACGAACAGATCCTCGAGCACCTGAAGAGCGTCGGCAATTGCGGCTGGCACCAGGTCGGCACCTGCCGCATGGGCAACGATGCGCTGGGCGTGGTCGATGCGCGCCTGCGCGTGCGCGGCGTGCAGGGTCTGCGCGTGGCCGACGGTTCCGTCATGCCCAACATCACCTCGGGCAACACCAACGCGCCGTGCGTGATGATCGGCGAGAAAGCCGCCGATCTCATCAAGCAGGACATCATCGTCGATGGTGTCGTCACGCGGCGCGAGGCGCGGCGCGCATGAATGTCGCCGGGCGTGCGATTCGCAAGGGGCGAATCGCTGCCTCGCCAATGTCGTCGTGATCTCGCCGCGCCCTTGTCCTAACGTTCAACCCACCCAATAGCCGCAGGAATCTGCCATGACCAAACTCAAGACCCCGCTGTGCGAACTGCTTGGCATCGAATACCCCATCCTGCAGGCCGGCATGGGCGGCGTGGCTTTTGGGCCGCTGGCGGCTGCCGTTTCCAAGGCCGGCGGTCTCGGCACGATCGCCGCCATTTCGCCGACGCCCGCGCGCGTCGAGCAGGAGATCAGGTTGGTGCGCGGCATCACCGACAAGCCGGTATGCGTGGACATCGGCTTTCCGGCACGCGCACCCAAGGAATTGTCGGAAGTCAGCATCGATACGCTGCCCGGCCCGATCCAGGACCTGACGCGCGAGATCGAAGCGCTGGGCGTCGAGGTCAAGCCGGTCGACGACAAGGCCATGGCGGTCGACGACGCCAAGGAGAAACTCGAGATCTGTTTCCGTCACAAGGTGGAAGTGGTGGCCTGCGCACTCGGCACACCGAAGTGGGCAGTCGATGCCTGTCACGAACATGGCGTGAAAGTGATCAGCGTGGTCGGCAAGGCCGCCCATGCGCGTTCCGCGATTCGCAATGGCGCCGACGTGGTGGTGGTGCAAGGCACGGAAGGCGGCGGCCACACCGGCGACGTCGGACTCATCACCCTGCTCGCCGAAGTGCTGGAGTTCGCCACCGTGCCGGTGGTCGCCGCCGGCGGCATCGTCAATGGTGCGCAGGTAGCGGCCGCCTTGACCCAGGGTGCGCAGGGTGTGTGGCTGGGTACGCGCTTCATCAGCACGCCGGAATCGAGCGTCGGTCCGAATTACAAGCAGTCGATCGTCGATGCCTCCTACGACTCGACCATTCGTTCGCTGTTGTTCGACGGTCTCTACGTGCGCCAGATCCGTAATCGCTTCACCGAGGTGTGGGAAGGCCGCGAGCACGAGATGCTGCCCTATCCCCTGCAGCGCGTGGTACAGGGACCGCCACGCTTCGCAGCGGCGGCGGCGGATCTGAAAGATCACCAGGCGCTGCCGGCCGGCCAGGGTTCGAGCCTCATTCGCGATCTCGACCCGGCGGGCGACGTTCTGCGTCGCCTGGTGGACGAGACCGTCGCCGCGCTGCGCAGCGTCGGCAAGCGTGTACAGTTCTGAGGAACGCCTGCCATGGGACCACTCAAGGGCATACGCATCATCGAACTCGGCGGCATCGGGCCGGGGCCGTTCTGCGCGGCGCTGCTGTCGGATCTCGGCGCGGATGTGATCCGCATCGATCGCATCGTGCCGTCGGACAGTGGGCTCGCGATGGATCCGAAATACATGCTCATCCATCGCGGCATGCGCTCAATCGCGATGGACCTCAAGAAGCCCGAGGCCATGCAGGCCGTGCGTCGTTTGATGGCCGAAGCCGACGCGGTGATCGAAGGCTTTCGTCCCGGCGTCGCCGAGCGCTTAGGGCTAGGCCCCGACGACTGCATGGCCGTCAATCCGCGCCTGGTCTACGGCCGCATGACCGGCTGGGGCCAGGATGGTCCGCTGGCGCAGACGCCCGGGCACGACATCAACTACATCGCGCTGAGCGGCGTGCTGCACAGCATCGGTTCACCGGGCGGGCCGCCGGTGCCGCCGCTCAACCTCACCGGCGACTTCGGCGGCGGCACACTGTACCTCGCGCTAGGACTCGTCAGCGCCATGCTCGAGAGTCGCGGCAGCGGTCGCGGCCAGGTGGTCGACGCGGCGATGGTCGACGGCAGCGCCTCGCTCATGGCGCTGATGTACGGCATGCGCGCCGGCGGCCTGTGGATCGACGAGCGCGGCAGCAACCGTCTCGATTCCGGCGCGCCCTACTACGGCGTCTACGAAACCTTGGATGGCAAGTACATCGCGCTCGGCTCCAACGAGGCGCGCTTCTACAACAACACCCTCGCGCTGCTCGGCCTCGACGCCTCGACCTTGCCCGCGCAGGAAGATCGCACGCAATGGCCGGCCATGCGCGAACGCTTCGCTGCCATCTTCAAGACCCGCACGCGCGATGAATGGTGCGCGCACTTCGATGGCAAGGAAGTGTGCTTTGCGCCGGTGCTGTCGATGGCCGAGGCGCCCGAACATCCGCACCTCAAGGCGCGCGGCACCTTCGTCGAATTCGACGGCGTGCTGCAGCCGGCGCCGGCGCCGCGCTTCAGTCGTACGCCGGGCGCCATACAGCGCGGCGCGCCGCGCCCGGGACAGCACAGCGACGAGGCGCTCGCCGACTGGGGCTTCAGCGCGGCCGAGCGCGCCACGTTGCGCGCCGCCGGTGCCATTGCCTGACAGCGCATTCAATCATCATTGAAACAGGAGATTCATCATGGCTGGCAAGTACTACGAAGAACTCGAACCCGGGCTCGTCATCGAGCATTCCATCCGCCGCACCGTCGCCGAGTACGACAACACGCTGTTCTCGGCCATCACCCACAACCTCGCGCCGCTGCATCTCGACGAGGAATATTCCAAGACCACCATGTATGGCGGGCGCATCATCAACAGCATGTTCACGCTGGCGCTGATCTGCGGCGTGACGGTCGGTGAACTCACCCAGGGCACGACCATGGGCAATCTCGGTTTCGAAGGCGTGAAGTTTCCGAACCCGCTGTTCCCCGGCGATACCGTCACCACCAAGACCGAGATCCTCGACCGGCGCGAGTCGAAGAAATATCCGCAGGCCGGCATCGTCACCTTCAAGCACATCGGCTACAACCAGAAGGGCGACGTGGTGTGCGAGGCGACGCGCCTCGGCATGATGCTGAAGAAACCCGCTTGAGGCCTCTGTAACCAGCACCGGCGCGTCGGGCCTGGCTGGCGGGTCGCCCTGGTGGTCTGTTCGACCCCGGGCACGAGGCCATTGCCACCCTGAACGCCTGCTCCGCACTCGGAGTGTTCGGACTTCGGTCGACGAATCGGCGACAATGCGCCCCGGCACGGCTCGTGCCCACTCCTCGGGGAACAATCTTGGTGGCAACCCACTCCGCGGCGCTCGGGGACAAGCGCCTGCGCTCGATCGTCGCGGGCTCGGCCGGCAACGTGGTCGAAAGCTTCGACTGGTTCGTGTACGCGGCTTTCGGCCTGTATTTCTCCAAGGTCTTTTTTCCCAACCAGGATCAGACCAGCCAGCTGCTGAACACGGCGGCGGTATTCGGCGTGGGCTTCTTCGCGCGCCCGGCCGGCGCGTGGCGATGGGCCTGGCACGGCGACCGCGCCGGACGGCGTGCGGCGATGGTGCTGTCGGTCAACTTGATGTGCGTGGGCTCGCTCACGATCGCGCTGTGCCCCGCCGTGCCCAGATCGGCATGGCGGCGCCGGCCATCCTCATCTTCGCGCGCATCCTGCAGGGCGCGAGCACCGGGGCGAATACGGCGTGTCGGCCACCTACCCGTCGGAGATGGCGGCGCGCCGCAATCGCGGCCGTGGTGGTCGGGCGTATTCTACTCGACGCTGATTTTAGGCCAGCTGCTCGCCATGGCCTTGCTGCTGGCCTTGAGCGCGCTGCTGTCGCCGGCCGACATGCAGGCCTGGGGCTGGCGTGTACCGTTCTTCGTCGGTGGCGGACTCGCGCTCGCGGTGCTGTGGCTGAGAAGCGGCATGGACGAAACGCCGTCGTTCAAGCACCGCCGCGGGCCGCGTACGACGACGCTCGATCTGCTGCGCAACCATCCGCGCGAATCGTTGACGGTGATCGGTCTCACCGCCGGCGGCACCTTGTCGTTCTATACCTATTCGACCTACATGCAGAAGTTCCTGGTCAACACCTCGGGCTTCAGCACCGACCAGGCGAGCCGCATCATCGCCGCCGCCCTCGTCATCTTCACGCTCGCGCAGCCGGTGCTCGGCGCGCTGTCGGACCGCGTCGGGCGGCGCGCCATCCTCATCGCCTTCGGCGTGCTCGGCGCCTCGCTGACCTGGCCGCTGCTGTCGACCCTCGCCGCCACGCGTGACGCGCTCACCGCTTTCTGCTGGTGAGCCTGTCGCTGCTCATCAATGTCGGCCTACTCGTCGGTCAACGCGGTGGTGAAAGCCGAACTTTCCGACCGAGGTGCGCGCGCTGGGCGTGGCGTTGCCCATGCGCTGGCCAATGCGCTATTCGGCGGCACGCCGGAACACGTGGCGCTGGCCTTTTGCCAGGCCGGCCACGAATCCTGGTTCTATACCCATGTCAGCGTCGTCATCGCCTGCTCGCTGGCGGTCTACGTGCTGATGCCGGACACGCGGCGCCACAGCCGCATCGTCGAGGACTGAGCGAGCCGTGACGCGCGGGCTTGTTCTCGCCCCGCGCCACACTCCATGATGCGCCCTCCCTTCATCACTCGAGCAGGAGCGCCATGAGTACCGAAGTGTTGCAGCGTCACCTCGCCAGCATTGCCCGCCTCGCCCCCCTAATCGAGGCCCACGCCGATAGCGCCGAACAACTGCGCCGCCTGCCGCCGCCGGTGGTGCGTGCGCTGGTCGAGGCTGGCCTGGTCTAGCTTCCACCTGCCGCGTTCGCTGGCGGCTCCGAACTCGAGCCGCTGGAGTTCGCCGAATGCCTGGAAGCCATCTCGCGTATCGACGGCTCGGCCGGCTGGTGCGCCTTCATCGGCAACGTCAACACGCTGTTCACCTCGCCGATGGTGCCGGCATCGATCGAAACCATTTTCGCCAACCAGCCCGAGGTGGTGACCGGTTCGGCGTTCTTCCCATTCGGCCGCGCGCGGCGCTGCGAGGGCGGCCATCGCGTGACGGGTCGCTGGCAGTTCGCGAGCGGCTGCCAGCATTGCAGCTGGTACTTCGTGCTGTGCCAGGAATACGACGGCGATACGCCGCTGTTTCACGACCACGGCGCGCCACGTACGCGCGCCTGCTTCGTGCCGATCTCGAGTTACTCCATCGAGGAGACCTGGGACGTCAGCGGCCTGGCCGGTTCCGGTAGTCACGATGTGATCCTCGACGACGTATTCGTGCCCGAGGACATGAGCTGGCCTTTCGGCCGCCACATGCGGCCCGATGCGCGGCATTTCAGTGGCCCCTTGTATCGCTACCCATCCTACGCGACGGGCGTGATGCGAAGCGGGCTTCATCGCCGTGGCATCGCGCAGGGCGCCATCGATCGCGCGGTCGAGATTGCTCAGACCAAGACCGGCGTGGCGACCACCACCACCCTGCGTGATCGCCCGACCTTTCATATCGGGCTGGCTGAGGCAGTGGCGCTGGTGCGCGGCTCACGCGCGTGGCTGAAGGACGCGCTGCGTGAATTCGGCGCGTTCATCGCGCGCGAAGAAGATGTTTCCTTCGAGGCCCGCGCCAACATGCTGCTGGCGGCGACCAAGGCGGTGCACAACTGCGCACGCGCCACCGACATCATGTTCACGCTGTCCGGCGCCAACGCCAACTTCGAAGCGCAATCCCTGCAGCGTCTGTTGCGCGAGCCGCCACGCCGCGACCCAGCATTTCGCGGTCGCCATCAACCAGGTCGAATCCGCCGGGCGCATGATGCTGGGCCTCGAGCCGCTCGCGCCGCCGGTGATCCTGAGTTGAGTGCGCCGCGCCTGATCTGGATTCAGCGCGCCGGCGCCGCGAGCAGCGCCGGTTCGTGCTTTTCGAGCCATGCGATCTCAGCATCGAGCTGCAGACGGTTCCACGCGTAGGGCGATTGGCGCGACCCGCGCAGCCAGCCGAGATTGAAGCGCGCATGCTGGCGGCGCTGCGCCGCCACCCGTTCGCGCAGCCGCTCGTGCCAGCGCAAGGCAGCGGTGTCCTGCGCCGCGCGCTCGGCGAAGATCGCGAGATCGATGAGCCACTGCAGCTCGTTGAATAGCGGTGTAGCGCCGTCGTATTCATCCTCCAGCGCCGCCAGCGCACCGGCATGATCGCCATTGGCGTCGCGCACCCACGCTTCGAGTGTGGCGAGTGCCTGTCGCTCGCCGCGCGCGGCGCTTTTCAACGCTTCGAGGGCGCGTCCATGATCCTGCGCGAGCTGCGCGGCAGCCGCCGGTTCACCCAGTGCGAGCAGCAGCCAGGCAAGGTCGGACCAGGCCTTGGCGCGCATCCAGCCGTGGGCCGCGAGGCAGGCCTCGTCACACGGCTCGCGCATCACGGCGTCGAGGCGCTCCTCGAGTTGCGCGCGTGCCGCTTCGTCCTTGCCCGCCTGCCATAGTTGCCAGGCCAGCGCCTGGCGCGCGTCGAGCAGGTCGGTATGACTGGCCGGCAGCAGTTCGCCACGGATCGCCACCACTTCCTGCAGTCGCCCGATGTCGCTGTCACGGGCTGACGGCGAGTAGTCGTCGCGTAATGCCATCAGCACCTCGGCGTATCGGAGGCGCGTGTCGCGGTCGGGCGCGCGCAGTGTCGCCAGCAGCGCCTCGAGCATCGGCCGTGCACTCGCGGGGTCGTCGATGGTGCGTGCCATGCCGAGCACTGCGTCGACGCGTTGTCGAGCACTGCCGGGCAGCGTATCGGTCAAGTCCCGCGCGCGTTCGAACCAGGCGTAGGCCTGCACGTAGTCTTCGCTGTCCTCGGCTTCGACGGCGGCGCGCAGCAGCAGCGCGAGCCGCGCGCGGGCGTCGGGCGTGGCGGCGAGCTCACGTTCGATATCGCGCGTCGCCGGCGCGTCTTGCGAGGCCTGCGCGCCGATGCCGAGGACACGCAGCACATCGACGCCGTGCAGGGCGAGGGTCGTCGCCGGCAAGGCAAACCCCAGGCCATAGAGCGCGAGGCCAGCGAAAATGCTGGGCAGCGAGGGCGCCGCGCCGAGACCGCTGGCGGTGATGCTGCGCGCCAGTGCCAGGCGCTGTGCATAGGGCAGCGTCGCCAGGCCACTGGTGGCAACCAGGCGCGTCAGCGCCTGCAGCCACTCGCCTTGTTCATCCATGCCGTGGCGATGGACGCCGCGCAGCGCGGCGAGCAGGCGCGCCTGACGAACCTGCGCCGGCACGCCGAGCAACAGCACGCCCCCCAGCACGCTGATCATCGGCGTCTGCGACCACAGTCCGATGCCGAGCAGGCCCGCGGCACCGAGCGCCGCGAATGCGCCACGCAGGCCCGGCAGGCGCGCGGCACCAGCGGCAGCAGGTTGAAGACGTTGATGGCAAGCAAGGTGCTGGTCGCGGCCGTGAGCAACGGCGTGGCCGGCACCATGGCCGGCTGCGCCATGCAGCGCGCAGCCGAGCTCGATGCGCGGCAAGGGCCCGGCCAACAGCACCAGCATCTTGTCAACGCCGTTGCCTGTTGCTCGCGACCGCTGGCCGGCGCGCCGAACAGCGGAATGAAAACACCTGCAGGTCGCGATAGCCCGCCGCACGCATGGCGAGGAGATGTCCGAGTTCATGGAACAGCAACTAACACGCCAACCAGCACGGCGCTGAACAACCAGTCGAAGAACCAAGTAACAGCGCACGGCGATACGCGAGGCCGGTCGAGAACGGGGACCAGCATTTGTCCTTCCGGCGTCCATCACGCGCGCTGTGAAACAGCGTGAAGCTGGATGGCGATGGCGTCAACCTGGGCGCGCAACCGCGCGGCGTGCGGCGTGATGGGATCGATAACCGTTGCCATCGGCAGGTGCCAGGCGGCATTTGGCGCAGGCGCTGGGTCAGCTTGTCGATAGCGCGGCACGTACGCAGTGCACCCGGCCAGGTGAGGCGCGCGCGCCATCGCTGTCCGTCAACCACACTGTCGCCGTGGCCTGCAACGCCGCGCGTGACTGGCGCAAAGCTGGCGCGCTGATGTCGGCGATCGTGTCCTTGTCGCGGATGAAAGTTCGCGCGCATCCGCGCGCGATGGGCTCTGAGGTGGGTTTGCCATTGATGCTCGAGGCCGCGACCGCTGTCGGCGAGGTCCGAACTGCGTAGCTGAGCGGAAGTTCGTGGCGCGGCGCACTGCGAGTATAAGTTGCGGGGCGGCGGCGATAGAACGAATAGAACGCCACCCGGCAGAGATCACCAATTCCGCCGTCTCGCCAGTCAGGCGACCACCGCCCACGCGCCTCTCGGCATGGCACCGGGTGGTGGAATAGTGGGGCAGGGCTTGCTGGTCTACGAGCGGCAGGCGGCAGCTCGCGATTGAACTCAGGCCGAGCGCGCGCGCGCCTGCGGCGCGAGGGCGAGTAGTTCGGCGTGGGTGGGCGGCACGAGCGCAGGTCGGTGTGCTCAGACATCAGCCCAAGTGGCGCAGGCACCCGAGTCGACGCAGCATCAGCAGCACCGAGGTATTGGCCGAGCAGTATGGCGAGCGCCAGCGCGCCGCCGACGACCAGCGCTGGCCAGCCCATGAACGAGCCGCCTCCCGGACGCCATCCGCGATCAAGTGGGCAAAGTTGCTGGTGATGTGCACGGGTGCTCGACGCGCCGGTCGCACCCATACACCCGCAAGCGGCGGTCGAAGCGCTGCGCCGTGGCCTAGAATGGGCCCACCGCTCGGGGATATACGCTCTTGGAACTTGCGCTGCGTCAGATCCGCCCTGGTGGCGGCCCGCCTCGCGCCGCTCGAGAAACTGCTGGTCGAGGTCTTTGACCTCTCGCCCTGTCATCGCGACCCGGCGGTGGCTGCCCCTGCGGTCTCGAAACGTGCTGCTGGCAAATCGACCGGCGGTTCTGGAAATCGTCGCGCCCACCTGTGACACGATGCACGCTGCCGGCAGCATTCTGAACGCCGCCGTGGCGATGGCGGTTATACGGTCATCAGCCACAGTGCGACGACCACAGGCGCGTCGCCGCACGTGGATGCGTTGGGCGTACGTGTCTACGAATCCAAGCGCGTCGAGGGCTACAACATGTAATTACACCCCGCGCGATACCGGCGGCACGTTTCTCGGTGATCGATCAGCAAAGCCGCACGACGCCGCCAACTGGGTGCCGGCCGGTGATGACTGGCGCACGCACGTACGCACCTCGCGTGTCAGCGCCATCGCCGCGCCGAAAGATCCAGGCCGACCAGCCGCGGGCACAGGCGGAGCGCGCGGCGGCCATCACGCGCTGCTGCTGGTCACCGTCGACGGCGTGCCGCATTTGCGCCTCGACAATGCCGCCGATGTGCGCTTCTGTGCGCTGCGCGGATGGGCGCCCGGAATGGCTTGCTTGGCTGGACCTCGTCACCATCGGCGGGCTTATGATCACCGCCACGCTGAACCGCCCCGGCACCGCGCATCAGGATCCGACCTTCGCCCTGGGTGGAATGCGGGCGGTTGATCCAGCGCGCGCCGGCGGCGGCGCTCACCTAAGGCGGCGGGGCGGCACCGGCGTGGTGAATACCGGCGCTCGGTGCAGCCAGCACCGCCACCGTCGACACCGTGACGTCGGCTTACGTGCTTCGGTGCGGCGCGGCTCGCGCCTCGAGCTGCGCAAGCCTGGCGGCGATCACCTCCCGCGCATCGGTGACCCTGTCGTTGACGATGACTGGCGAGTGCCATTATCGGCTCACTGGCGGCGACGACCGCGGTACTGGCTTCACGGCCACGTTCCGCCGCCAGCCATTGCGCCAACGCCTGCTCACGGTTTCGGGTAGGCATCGAGATTCATGCGCTCGAAGGCCACCAAGGCGGATCTGGATGTCGGCGTCGCGCGCGTTCACCGTCCCCGTGTGCGGCCATTTTACTTAATGATAGGCTGCAACAATCGTGGAACCGCCGCCCGACTATTTAGGACTTGGAGGCTATGCTCATGAGCTGGCAGCGCGGGTCAGTGCAGCAGACCAAAGATGAACATGCCGATCGGAAACCGGGGCAGAGATCGGCAAATGTGGCGGCGGCCTGAGCCGTAGCGGCGGCGTTTATGTTCGGTGCTCGATAAACCGGACGGTTCCGCAGCACCTGCTGTGGAACAGCGGTGGCGTTGAACCGCGCGGCGGCTGGTTGCCTGCATGGTGACGGCGAGCTCGCCGGCCGCCGACGCCGCGAGCAGTTAGTCGGATCCGGTGCCGCGCGGTGCCAGCGCGCGCGTTCCAGCGTCATGCGTTCCGTGCGCGCGACCGGATAGGCGCGTCGCAGCTACAGGCAGCGTCGCGCGTGCCGATACTGGCGTCGGCACCGCTGCTTTCGCGGGAAAAGCAATGCGCCCGGCGTGGTTCCAGATGACCGTCCGTTTGATGACGATGTCGGCGTCGCTCGCGCGCATTTCCCAGTAGCTGCGCGCCAGACTTCCGCGCACAACATCGTCGGGGTTGCCTGGACCTCGGTCTGGATGGCCTCGACGCGAGCGCATCGGCGGCCTCGATGCGGGTGCTTAAAAATGCTAACAGGTTTAAAAACAACACACACAACCTCCTCCTCTCTCACCACCGTAACAAAACCCGATCTCCTGCCTCCAGAAGGTGGAGACCTGCGCAGGCTTCGGTGCATCGGGTTCTGGGTGCGTTTCATGCTTTCATTTTTCAGGCTGGCGCGGCCCGAGTCCTGCTTCGCTGCGCGATTTTCGGGCGCGTCGCAGCTGGCGCGCCGGCGGCCCGCACGTTGATAATTCGGCGCCAACGCCATGCGTCGACGAGCGTGCCCGCGCCGTCGTCCCCGGAACCAGGTCCACCAGCGCTGGGTGCGCCGCGTACCGTTCGCTGGCTTATTTGATTGCGCTGGGCGCGGCGTTTGCAGCCATCGTCATCGCGCGGGCGTTTATCTCTTCGCGCTGCACGGCGCTTTTCGGAGCCGACCGCGCAGGCACCGAGCAACATCACGCCCATTGCCATAGCGATGCGGCGGCGTCGGAGCGTCGCCGCCCGGCGGCTTGGGATGAAATTGTCCACTACCCGCGACACCAGCATGCGCGCGCCGACGCGCGCGCTCAAGGTCGGTGACAGGCCGAGCAGGCAGCGATGGAATTCGTCGCCGGTGAGCATGTTGATCAACGAGCGCCGCCGAGCGCGTCGACATGGAAAACGGACGCCGGCCCCATGCTCATGCCGCGGTGGGCGCGGCTGATGGCGGCGCGATGATCGGGACCGCGCCGCTCTCGGTGAACACGCTGAGATCGGGAAAATGCTTGAGCTCGGCGATGACCACCTGATACAGCGCCAGGCAGCGCGGTTCGCAGTGACGATGCTTAGCTGGGCCAGGCACGCGCGATGGTCCGGGTGCAGGTCGGAACGCAGATCGCCGTCATCGTTCAGACCGCGCCGGCAGACCGTCTGACGCCAGCCGCGCGCAGTCACGCCTCGACGACCGCCGAGAACAGCGCTTGCTTGCCTGGAAACACTTATACAGGGTAGGCTTGGAATACGGCGCGGCGAGCGCGATGGCAAATATGCTCGGACTCGTGCGCTGTAGCCCTCGGTTGCGGGAACATGCGCGAGCTTGGGTCGAGAATGGCGTCTAGCCGGGCGCCTTCGTTAGGTCGCGTCGCGGTTAACATCGGCGCGGGATTGCGGCTGGCATCGGACCTTCGATTATTCTACACTCGCTATCAGTTTAGTACAAGATTGAGCCCATGCGCGAAACGACGCGATTCCTGACCCTCTGCCGTTCTGGTGTGGCGTGGTGGCCGTGCTCGGCTACTTCGGTCATGCCTGGTGGCAGACCCACGTGCGGCCGTTCGAGAGCACCGATTAACGCCGGCGTTTACGTGCGTACATGGCCCGTGATCACTGCACGCATCGGCCGCTGCGTGAAGGCCGTGCACTTCACCGGCTACCGGGCGGTGCAGGCCGGCGCCCCCGCGGCTGGTGGATCGACGCTACCGCGCGCCGAGCGCACCAGCCGGCCGCTGAAGCGGCGTCGCGCGCGCTGGTGGCGCGCGACTCAACGCCGAACTCGACACCCAGAACGCGCGCATCGCCCAGCACGCAGCTAGCTTGCCGCCGCCAGCGCCGCAGTTTCCGCCGCGCACAGAAGGATCTCGCGCGTCTCGCCGTTCTGCTCGAAGACGGCTCTGCGCCGGCCCAACAGCGCGACGCGGCGGAGGGCTGCGTCGCCATCGCCCGCTAATCCGCCCGTCAGCGTTTAATCAGCGAAGAACGCGAGCGCGCTGGTCCTTGTCGCCCGGATCGCCGAGTCCGTTTGAAAGCTGCACAGCCCGCCGCTGCCGTGTTGCGGCGGAAGAAGGCACGCTCACGGACCGGTTCGGTTCCGGGCGCCCGATCCAGCGGAAAGCTCTGGCAACCGCGGGGTAGGTCGGGCACTCCTGCGTTCTGGCGCGGTGCTAGATTTCCCAGTTCCGCAGGAGGGCTTGTTCGTGGAAGCCTACTGTCAGCGGCAAACCAGCTCGAGAACATGCGCGCGGCCAGCCGGTGGCTTCATCGGGGTCGACGCGTTCATCCGCGGGCTCGCCCTGATCCGGCGGAGACAGCAGCGCCGGGCCAGCGGCGCCGCAGAAAGTTCACCATCCCGTCGCCCTAGAACGCGACCGGCAATTTCACCAAGATAGTGCGCCGCGTGCCGGTCAAGATCCGCCTCGATGCCACCCGCGCGCCGCGCTTTCAGCGGAAGCCTACCGTCCTGGCGCGAAAGTACGCGTGCGCTGAGCGCCGCTGCTTGGCGGGACGAGGCGTCGCCAACGGCAACGGCGCTCAGAATCCGTCCTCACGCTAGGCGATCGGGATAGGCTTCGCGGTGATGCGCTCGGCATCTTGACGCGCATCCTCGGACATCCAGATCGTGTCGAGCCTACCGTAGCAGATCCAGGCCGGCTTGTCCGCCACGCGCGACGATCACCTGGGCCACGACCTCCTACCTTCACCGCCGATCTCACTATCATTCCCTTGACTGGCTGGCTGGCGCGGGGAAGTGCGCTACCGACCCGTTCGTGGCGTGGGCGCCGGCGGTTTCACTTGACCAGCGCGCTGTGCGCGTTCGCGCCGGATTTGTCGCCGCTGTCGCCTTCCGCACGCTGCAGGGCGCAGCTCGGCGGCGTCAGCGATCCTGACCCCGTTTCCGGTCACGTTCGATCCTGCTCGCCTGGCAACCGCAAACACCGATGACGGTGGTCGCGGGGCTGGTGGTGGGGATCGCGCCGACCGCCGGGCTGGTACTGGGCGGCTACCTGACGGAATCCTACTCCTGGCATGCGCTGGTTCCTCATCAACCTGGTGCCGGGCGCCGTGACCACCCGTTCGTGGCGCACTGGGTGGATGTCGACAAGCCTGACTGGTCCTTGCTGAAACGCATCGATTTCTGCCAAGCGTACTGTGCGTGGTGGTGTTTCTCGGCAGCTCGCAGTTCGTGCCTTATGCACGGCGCGCATGCCAGGGTTCGAGAGCCATGAGATCGTGTTCTTCACCGCGCCTGCCGTGCTGGGCGGCCTCGTGGTGTTGGGGTGCGCGAGCTTTTTCAATCATGAACCATTAGTCGAACTGCGCGCATTCCGCGATTTAATTTCGCCATCCGCTACATCTACAGCTTCATCAAGGCGTCG
>JADJYF010000024.1 GCA_016719885.1 Pseudomonadota bacterium
CTTCTGCGGATTTCGCTTCGCCCACCGGAATCGCCTATCTCGACGCGGTCCTGTTGCCTACGCTGGCCGTTCCGCTCGGCGCTGACTCGCTCTTCTTTGCCGCGGTCAGCGGCGTGGTGCCGCTTCCAGGCGGCGGCTCGAGTGGCGCCTTCCCGGCCATGCCGATCACGGCCGTGCTGGTCGGCGTGCACATGGCACCTGTGCCGCTGCCGGCGAGTCTGCCCTGGTGGCCGGCGCGGTGGGGGCCTCATGGGTTTGTTCAAACGTCGGCGTTTCCAGTCTGGAACGACGGTGCCGCGCCCGGTCTGCCGAATCACTTTAATAGGAGGAGCACGCGCGCCATGGACTCATCGATAGAATCTCGGACTTCATCGGGTATTTCCCTCAACGCGACATTGCTGTTGCTGCTCATCGCGTTATCGGTACAGCAGCGCATGCCGCGATCACGCAGTACATTCGACAGCGACGCAGACGGCTGGACCGGCATGACGTTTACCAACCGGCGGGCGACCCGCTGTCAGCTCACGCAGCGGCGCAAGCCGACTTCGACCTCGTCATGGCCAATCTTACGCACTTCTCGATCACTGGTGAGTTCATCAACGATGGTGAGAACTTCGATACCGTCGGTCTCGATAACGTCGTGTTGCAGGCCGTACCGATCCCCCAGACCTTGCCCATGTTACTGGGTGGGCTGAGCGGCATCCTCCTACTGCGTCAGCGCCGAATCACCCGCCGCGCGCGATCCGGTTGAGCGCCGAAGGCGAGCGCGGGGGGACCGCAGCGTGTTGCTTTGCACCGGAATCTGACCCACGCCGAGCACACACTTTCGTGGCGGTGGTCGAGCACAAAGGCTTTCGCGGCGCCGCGCAGCGGCTGCACGTGTCGCAACCGCCGCCGACGCGCCAGATCCAGCAACTGGAAGAGTTGCCGGGCGTGAGCTATCGGCCCTTGGCCAAGAGCGACAACCTGAGTTTTGATCTGTGCATGATTTTCGGCGCGACGACGAATCACCCTTGCTGCGCGCATTCATCGACGTCGTACGCGGCATACCGGCCACGCAGCGAAAGCGCTGAGTAAAGCGCCTGAACCCGGATCAGCCCGCGCCCGCCTCGCGTAGCGCGCGGCGGTAGTCGCGCGGCGCCTGGCCGGTCCATTCCTTGAACGCGTGGGAAAAGGCGATGGCGTCTTCGAAACCCAGGCGATAGGCGATCTCATCGATGTGCACGCGCTCGCGCCGCATCAGGCGCCGGGCCTGCTCCAGGCGCACTTCGCGCAGCAGTTCGCTGTAGGACGTCGAGGCGCTCGCGAGGCGGCGCTGCAAGGTGCGCTCGGTGAGCCGCAGGTTCGCGGCCAGCACCGACAGTGACGGCATCGGCACCATCGCGCGCAAGCGGCTGCGAACCACGTCGGCATAGTCCAAGGACATCAGCAAGGATTCGCTCATGCGCCGGCACTGGCTGTCGTAGAAGCGAAATGACAGCCTGTCGGCCTGCGGCGGCACCACGTTCCAGTCGCTGGCCTTGAAGCACACTTCGTTGACCGCGGCGCCAAACTCCAGCGGGCAGTCGAAGTAGCGCTGGTAAGGGCGCAGGTCATCCGGCGCGGCGTGACGGAAGCGCACCCGCAGCGGCGGACAGCGCACGCCGAGCATGTCGCGCAGCAGGGTCACGGTGCAGGTGATGTCACGTTCGACATAGAAGCGCAGCGCCTCGCCGACCGCCGCGTGGGGCTCGAACTGCAGGTTGGCGTGGGCGCCCTCGCTCCACAGCGAGCAATGACACATTCCCCACGAGAGCAGAGGGTAGAACAACAGGGTGCGCAGCAGCTCGCGCACCGTCGGCGCGCTCGCCGCGGCCAGACCGAGCACGCCGAAAGTCACCATGTGGTAGCGCTGACCGACCAGCAGGCCGGCGTCAGGCCGTGCGAGGCGCGCGAGCGCCTCGGTGGTGAAGAGCGTCTCCTGCGCCACGCGCACGCGGTAACTCGGTTCTTCCAGCGCGAAAGGCGGAATATCGGCCGCGAGCAGCAGCGGCTCGATGTCGTGCCCCGCGGCCTCGAGGACCAGGATCAATGGTCCCAGGCCATAGGCAAATCGCACCGGCGTGGCGAGGTCGTTGCCGACCACGAAATGGGTGCGCTCAGGCCGCGCTGCTCGTCCGCTCATCACCACCACTCCACCCACGCGCTGCGCGTGGCGCGTTTCGACAGGATTTTTTCGCGATCGGACATTCCGCGCGACTGAGCGCGCCCCGCACACTTCGACCACGGCCTACCGCCATTCGCCGTCGAAGACCCCGGGAGTACCGCTGCCATGACCGTTTCGCCTTTGCTCAATCGCATGTTCGGACTGTGTGACGCCTTGATCTCGGTCATGCTGCTCAGCTCGCCGGCCATCGCCGTGGCGAACGACCACGCCGCCCTGCAAGCCTGGCTGACGGACGCCGCCGCGGCGCCGGTCGACGGTCTCGCCCCCGGCAGCTACGACCGCGCACGGCTGGCCGAACTTGCCCCCTATCTACCGCCCGGCTACCAAGACCAGTTCGATTTCGCCGGGCTCGAGTTCGAGCTCGAGCCGACGCAGCACTACGCTCCGCACGTCAGCTACGAGGACGCGAGCCTTCGCTTCGCCGGCCAGGCGCGCATCGCCGACGATGGCAGCCTGGCCGGCCATCAGGCCGGGCAGCCGTTCACGGCCGCGCAGATCGAGAGCGCCGACGCCGTGACGGCCGGTTACATGGTGGCCTGGGATCACGTGCATCGCTGGGAGCATCTCGGCTTCAATGCGCCCGACACGCTGATCAGCTATATCCGCGCCGGCGGCGCCGCGCCCTTGGCCGAGACGGATGGCCTGCTCGGCGGAGGTGTCATCGAGCGCCAGATGCACATGTCCTACCGTCGCACTTATCTTTCGGGGCTCGCGCCGCTCGCGGCGCAGGACTACCGCCTGCCGGTGCGCGGCGGCGACGGGCTGCTGTTCAAGGAACGCATCGAGGTGCTGGCGCCGTTCGATGTCGCCGGCACCACCATCATCCTCGAACGGCCGCTGGATCAGACCCTGGGTGACCAGGTCAATTCCTACCTGCCGACCGAGCGCCGCGTACGACGCTTGTCGGCCCGCGAGCGCGCCGACAGCTGGATGGGCACCAACTGGACGCTGGACGACTTCGGCGGCTACGCCGGGCTGGTGATGGACAACACCTGGCGCTACCTCGGGCGCAAGGTCGTGCCCTATGTCTCCAATACGCGCAACGAGCACGTGCTGACCCAGGGGCCGCTCAGCGCCATTCCGCTCGATCGCTGGCAGCTACGCCCGTGTTACGTGGTGGAAGCGGTACCGCGCTGGAAAGGTCATCCCTATGGCCGGCGCGTGCTGTTCATCGACGCCGAGACTTTCAGCGTGGCGCTGACCCTGGTCTACGACCGTGACGAGCGCTTGTACAAAGTGATCAACGGCACCTACGCCCACGGCGACGGCGCCCTCGACGGCGACCCCAGTCTCACCACCTCGCGCATGCGTTCTTCATTGGTGCTGAACCTGCGTGACCAGACCGCCAACGTCGCGCGGGTGCTCGAACCGACCGACTATGCGCCGCCCAAGACCGCGTTCCTGGAGCGCGTGTTCAGCGTCGCCGATCTCAACAGCGGGCGCTGAACAGGCGACGCGAAGGAGTAGCATCATGGCCGTACCCGTCGAGAACTTCCTGCCCCTGGGCGCAGCCGCGCCGCATACGCGCATTGCCGGCTGGCCCGAGACACCGCACACGACGCTTGGCCCGCTCGGCGCCGAGATGGCGCTCAGCGAAGAGGAACAGGCGATATGGAATGTCGTGCATCGGTTCGCCGAGCACGAAATGCGCCCGCTCGGTCGCCAGCTCGACCGCCTGCGCCCGGAACAAGTGATCGCCGCCGACTCGCCGCTGTGGCCGTTCATTGCCCGCTACCACGAACTGGGCTTCAGCACCGATGCGCTGTTCAACATGCCGCCCTTGCAGCGCGCACGCATCCAGTGCCTGGTCAACGAAGAGTTGTGCTGGGGTGATGTCGGGCTCGCGTTCACGGTCGGCGCGGCGACCTTTCCGCGTTTCATGGCGCGCAGTTTCGGCAACGACTACCTGGCCGAGCGCTGGCCGGAGACCACCATCGGCTGCTGGGGGATCACCGAGCCCGACCACGGTAGCGACAATCTCGACCCCGAGGGTGAGGCGCGTCACGCGCGTGGCGAGTACGGGCGGCCGAACTGCATCGCCACGCTGAAGACCGACCGAATCGTCGTCAACGGGCAGAAATCCGCGTGGGTGTCCAACGGCACCATCGCCCAGCTATGCGTGCTGTTCTGCGCCTGCGACAGCGGCGCGGGACCCGACACCAAGCATGGCTGCGTGGTCATCGTGCCGCTGGACGCGCGCGGCGTGAGCAAGGGCAAGCCGCTGGACAAGATGGGCCAGCGCACGCTGAACCAGGGCGAGATCTTCTTCGACAATGTCGAAGTGCCGCGCGAGAACCTGTTGGCCGGCCCGGAGTTCTACCAACGCGCGGTCTACACCATCCACCAGGAGGCCAATGGCCTGATGGCGGTCGGGCTGACCGGCGTCGGACGCGCAGCCTACGAACTGGCGTTCGAGTACGCCCACCAGCGGCGCCAGGGCGGCATGCCGCTGATCAAGCACCAGCACATTGCCTATCGCCTGTTCCAGATGTATCGCAAGCTCGAGGCGAGCCGCGCGCTGGCGCGACGCGTGGTGGAGTACAACGCCACCGCCGCGCTGCCCTCGCTGTCCGCGGCGATGGCCGCCAAGGTGCATTGCACCCAGGCCGCGTACGAGATTGCCCACGAGGCCCTGCAGATGTTCGGCGGCAACGGCATGACGTGTGAGTACCCGCTGGAGAAGCTGCTGCGCGACACCCGTGCCGGCCTCATCGAGGACGGCTGCAACGAACTGTTGTCGATCAAGGGAGGCTTTGGCCTGGCTCGCCCCGATCTCCTCTGAAGCCGTGGGCGCGGCGCGTATCTCCCCTGCCGCCGCGCCCATTTGCTTTTGGCCGCCATCTCGTCGGCGGCCGGCCTCATTTGACCTGGTAGATGTCGTAGCAGACCTCGCCGCGGTCAAGGTAGGCGGCGCCGACTTCCAGAAAGAACCCGCGAGTGAGCCACTGATATTTCGGATGAGCGGTTTGGAACCATGGATTGGTTCGTAACGTGATCCCTTCCTTCGGAAATGGCGCGCCTTCGAGAAAATTCTTATAGCCATCGGGTCCGCACTCACCGATGCCCTTGTAATACAGGTACACGATGGCGCCATCATCGGTTTCAATCGTCGCTCTTACATCCAGCACCGCGATGCCGTCCGTCCGCACGGTGAGCCAGTCTCCTCCGCCTGGAAGGAATTGGCCGTTCAATTTAGGACCGGCCACCTTCCCGCCGGTCACGAACGCATTCAGACGCAATCCTTCCGCTACCGGGCCGATCATTTCAGGAGGCGCGAGTAGCGCGTTGTACGACGTGACGTGCTCGAGTTCGAATTTGAAGCCATAGCCAGGCATATCCGCTTTCCTTCTCGGGTGGATGAGTTCTCACTTCTCCCACCAGCATAGTCCAGGGGCCGCTGACACAAGGTCTTGGTCGTATTGCGCACCGGGCGGGCCGGATGACCGGTTCTTGGTCGCCCGACAGCCCGATGTCATTGCGCGCGTCCTGCATGACTTTCGCGCCCCCCATCCGAAGGTCGAGGTGGTGCTGCACATGCTCCATCGCGAACGGCAGGTGCGCGCCCTCGGCGAGCGCCGCATCACAGCTGACTTCAATCGCGCTTTTTGGCGAGGACCCTGCGTTTTGCTGGCGCCAATCCCGCTCGAACTCTAGTTGGCCATGGGGACGCGTACCACGTAGCTCGCAATCGCGGTTTGACTACACTTGTTTCGACGGCTCGCCGCAGAGGCGCCCGCCCTCCATCAAGATCGAAACGGAGCGAACATGAAGAAGATAATTCTTGCAATCGCACTTGGATTCTTAACTACCACGGCAGTCCATGCCGCTGAGGAGGCGGCTGAAAAGATCGAACTCAAAGACGGTTCCACCTTGTTTCTTCATCCGGATGGCACCAGTAGGATGGTGGATGTCCATGGGAAGGCGATGCAGATGAGTGACGGCAAGGAAATGGAGACCGCCGATGGCAAGACGATTGTCATGATGAACAAGAAAGTCTGGGTCCGCTGGGGCGCACCGGGAAAAGGCGGCGAGATGCTGAAAAATGATTGATGCTTAGAGGCCGAGGTGGCGTACCCATGGACGGGTTCGACACGACGTCGGCATTATCGGGCCGGCACAACGAATTGTTTGGCCGACCCGACTTCAGCGCTCGCGACCGTGACCGATGCCGGCCGGTTTTGATCAATGCTGCGGCACCTTGGTCGACCGCACACGGACGGTTCCACGCTGAAACGGCTGTATGTCGACCCTGTGGTAGCCCGGCGTGGCGCAAAGGTTCCGGTAAACCAAAAACCAACACGCGCCCCTCAGCTGGCTAATCGCACGTCGACGCTTTACGCTCCACGCCAGAGCATGCAGGAGTGCCTGGCAAGGCCGTAATGAACATGCCCAGTCTTCAGATCGCGATCAAGTTCGCACTATCGGCCGGCATCATAGTCGGGATCTCCGAAATCGCGCGCCGCTCAACTTTTTTAAGCGCGCTGCTGGCCTCCCTGCCGCTGACCTCCTTGCTTGCGTTCGTGTGGCTCTATGTCGAAACCGGCGACGTCGAGCGCATCTCGTCTCTATCGGGCAGCATTTTCTGGCTGGTGCTGCCGTCGCTGGTGTTGTTTCTACTGTTGCCGGCCTTGCTGCGCGCAGGGCTTGGTTTCTGGGCGAGTCTCGCGGCGTCGGCCGCGGCAACCACCGCCGCGTATTTCGCGATGATCAAAGTGCTGGGCGCGCTGGGCATCGATCTTTGACCGGCGGATGAAGAACGCCGCGCGCACGGCCGTGGTTCACCCGCCGGTCAAGCCGTCTCGCCGATTTCAGCGGCAGCGCTTATCGCGCCACTGCGGCTGGCGATGATGCGCGTGCTGCCGTCGCTGTGCGTCCCAGCGCGCCGAAGCGCAGGTACAGGCTCGGCACCACGAACATGTTCAGTGCGGTCGACGACAGCAGCCCGAACAGGATGACCATCGCCATCGGCGCCTGGATCTCGCTGCCCGGCTCGCCCAGCGCCCGCGCCAAGGGCACCAGCGCCAAGCCGGCGGCCAACGCGGTCATGAGTATCGGCACGAGGCGTTCACGCGCACCACGCAGCACCGCCTGCTCGGCGTCGGCGACGCCCTCGACTTCGCGCAGCTGTCGGATGTGGGCAACGAGCATCACACCGTTACGCGTCGCGATCCCGAACAAGGTGATGAAGCCGATCAGCGTCGCCACCGACACCACGTTGCCCGCCAGCACCATGCCGACCACACCGCCGATCAGCGCGAGCGGCAGGTTGATCATGACCAGCAGCGCATCGACGGCGGAACGGAACGCCATGTACAGCAGCACGAACACGCCGGCGATGACGGCCGCCCCCAGCACACTGAGGGTGCGCGCAGCTTCGGTCGCGCTCTCGAACTGACCGCCGTATTCGACGTGATAGCCGGTGGGCAATTTGACCTCCGCGCTGACCCGCGCCTGGATGTCCTCGACCACGCTCGCCAGGTCGCGCTCCGCGACGTTCGCCATGACCACTATCTTCCGCTGCACGTTCTCGCGACTGACGAGGTTGGGACCGCGCTCGCGGCGCACGTCGGCGAGCGCCGACAAGGGCAGGTGGGCCCCGCGCGGCGTCACCAACAGCGTGGCGGCGATGTTGTCCAGCGATTCACGCACCGCCGGGTCATAACGCACCACCAGGTCGAAGCTGGCCTGCCCTTCCAGCACGCGGGTCACTTCGACACCGGCCAGCGCCGCCTGCACCGCGGCGCCGACCTCCTCGATATGCAGACCGTGGCGCGCGATAGCCTCACGCCGAAAGTGGACCATGACGAACGGAATATCGGCCTGGGTCTCGACCGCCACGTCGACCGCGCCCGGCACGCTGGCCGCGATCGACTTGATGCGTTCGCCCAGTTGGCGCAGGTCGTAGAGGTCCGGCCCCAGCACCTTGATGGCGATGTTGGCGCGCGTGCCCGACAGCATGTGATCGATGCGATGGGAAATAGGCTGACCTATCACGACGCTCATGCCCGACAGGGTCGCGAACTCCTCGCGCAGTTGCTTCAAGAGCGCCGCCTTGCTGGTGTTGCCCATCTCGAGGCTCGCCTCGATCTCCGATGCATAAATCTCCTGGGCATGGGGATCGGCGGGCGCGCGGCCGGTGCGCCGCGCCGTCGCCACCACTTCCGGATGGGACAGCAGGATGTCCTCGACGCGCTTGCCCATGCGGTCCGACTCGGCGAGCTCGGTGCCGGGCAGGGTCGTGACGTTGACGGTCAAGCTGCCTTCATTGAAGTCAGGCAGAAACGAGCGGCCGGCCTGCAGAAAGACCAGGCCCGCGAGCGCGAGAGCAACCAGCGCGAGACCGCTCAACAGCCACCAATGCCTGAGCAAGGGCCGCAGCACCGACTCGTAAGCGCCCTGCAGCGCGTTCAACATCCGCGGCTCGTGCGCATGCCCGGCGCTCGGACCGGCCAGCACCGTCAGCGCCAGCACGGGTGTGACCGTGACCGCCACCGCGAGCGATGCGCCGAGCGCCACGACGTAGGCGAACCCGAGCGGCGCGAGCAGACGCCCTTCCACGCCCGCCAGGAAAAACACCGGCACGAACACCAGCATGATGATGAGCGTGGCGAACACGATCGAGCCCTGGATTTCGACCGTCGCATCGAACACCACCTGGGTCACAGCCTTGCGCTCGGCTGCGGCCTGCTGCGCGTTTTGACGCAGGCGGCGCGTGATGTTCTCGACCACGATGATGGCGTCGTCCACCAGCGCGCCGAGCGCGATGCTGAGACCACCCAAGGTCATGGTGTTGAGCGTGCCGCCGAATGCGGCGAGCGTGACCAGTGCGGTGATGAGCGACAACGGCAGCGCCACCAAGGTCACCAGCGTGGCGCGTGGCGACAACAGGAACACGAACACGATGGCGACCACCAGCACCGCGCCCGTCACGCACGGCATGCAGGGAGATTGTCGATGGCTCGTTCGATGAAATCCGCCTGCCGGAAAATAGCCAACTCGATACGCGCCGCTCGGCAGCGAAGGCGCGAGGCTGGCAAACGTCGCATCGAGGGCGTGAGTCAGGTCGAGTGTATTGACGCCAGGCTGCTTCTGAATGGCAAAGATCACCGCGGTCTTGCCATTGTGCGCCGGTGCCGCGCACCGGCCCCTTACGCCGATTGCCACCTCACCCACATGCTTGACCAGCACCGGCTGCCCGCCGCGCATGCCCACCTGGGTTTCGGCAATGTCATCGAGCTTGGCAATGAGTCCTATGCCTTGAATGAGATATTCCTGCCCGTTCTGCTCCGGTAGAATCCGCCGGCATGTTGGCGTTCGATGCGCGCAAGGCGTCGATGACATCACCGACCGGCAGGTCGTAAGCCGCCAGCCGCTGCGGGTCCAGGGTGACCTGGTACTGTTTCTCGTCGCCACCGATGGTCAGCACCTCGGCCACGCCGGGAACCGACAGCAGGCGCTTGCGCACGACGGTATCGGCGGGTGGTCTTGAGTTCTGTCCCGCTGGCCTGGTCGGAGGCCAGCGCGATGAACATGATTTCGCCCATCACCGAGGCAGCCGGCGCCATCTGCGGTGGCGGCAACTCGGCCGGCAAGGCGTTGCGCGCCACCTGCAATTTCTCGGCGACGGTCTGGCGCGCCACCGGCCACGGCGTCCCCCACTCGAATTCGACGGTGACCACGGACAGACCGACGCTCGAGATCGAGGCACCCGTCGCACGCCGGGCGCACCGTTGAGCGCGGTCCCCCGATGTGAAGCTGACCTGGTTCTCGACCTCGAGCGGCGACACGCCATGGGCTTCGCTCACCACCACCACGGCGGGCGCGGTGAGATCGGGAACACGTCGACGTCCATCTGGCTCGCCTGGTATCCGCCCACAGCAGCAACAGCACCGACAAAGCGAACAGGCAGGCGGTTGCGCAGCGCGCCGCGAATGATTGATGCGATCATGGCGTGCTCCTCAATGCGCGTGGCCGTGGCCCAGGCCGCCGGCGCGGTGGCGGCCAGGCGCACCTGGTAGGCGCCGACGGTCACGACGCGCTCGCCGACGGTCAGCCCCCTTCGATACCCAGCCAATCGCCGTCGCGGCGTGTGCCGGTACGCACGATGCGCCGCTCAAAGGCCTCGCCGTCCTTCATCACGAACACCACGCTCTGGCCGTTGTCATCGATCACGGCTGACGCGCCGGCACCGCAGGTAACGTGCGCTGCACCTTGCCCGTGAATACGCTGCCGCGACCCGCATGCCGCGCGCGCGCAAGGCGCGGTCAGCGTTGTCGAACTCGAAGACCGCGGGCGCGGTGCGGGTCTGCGCGTCCACCAACCACCGAACGCCACCAGGCGCGCGTTGTGCCGCCAAATCAGTATCGTTTGCGGCAGCGCCGACCACGGAAATGAGCGCCCACCGGTTTGCGTGACGCGCCCCAGGTCCGACTCCGAGATATCCGCCTGCAGCCACAGCTGGCCGAGATCCGCGATATGCCAGCACGCCTGCCCCTCGTCCACGGCCGCGCCGCTGCCGTGCGCACTTCGACCACCGTGCCGGCCAGCGGCGCGCAGCGCAACAGCACGCCGCCGCCGGCACCTGCCAAACCGAAAACCCAACCGCCGCTTCGGCGGCGCCGCAGATCAGTCCTGGCGATGTCGGCCTCATGTTCAGCTTCCGCTGCTCGCGATGGCGCGATAGCCTGTGCGTCGGCCAGCGCGCGCGCGCGGCTTGTCGAACGACCTGCGTGGTGTGTGCTCGAGATGCGCGCGCGCACGCCTGCAGATCGGCTTCCAGGGTCGCGAGGTCGACACCGCTTGCGACTCGCGGCACCTGCCAGCGTCATCAGGACCTGGCCGCGCTCAAACCTGCCGAGGTAAGGGAAACTCTCTGAAGCGCCGCCCTCCAGCACACCCGCAGCCGGACTGCTCACCAGCGCCTCGCGTGAAGCCACGGGGCGCAGCGTCGCCGCGACGCTCTCGCGCAGTTCGCGTTCAATCACCGGCGCGTGGGCGAAGTCGACCTTCCATTGTTGTTCCTTGGTGAAGGAGATGCTGCCGTCTTCCTCGTCTTCCTCGGGGTGAGCCTTGGCGGCTTGCGCGGCGCATGGCGTGAATCTCGACTTCGCCCAGATCGTGCACATGGCTGCGCTCGCCCACGGTCAGCGTCAGGCGCAGGCGGTGGCGGCCCGCCGCGCTCAGTTTGAAATTGCCAGGTCTGAAGGTGCGGGCGGCGTCGAGCTGACCGCCGCTTCGGCGCGCTCCTGGCCAACGTCGACGGTCACCACCAGCGTGCCTTCATTGACGGCGCTGAAGCGCTCGCC
>JADJYF010000025.1 GCA_016719885.1 Pseudomonadota bacterium
CATCGCGGTGCTGCTGTTCCTGGCGCCGCTCGCCGCCAGCATCCCGCTCGCGGCGCTTGCCGCCATCCTGTTCGTGGTGGCGTGGAACATGAGCGAGTTGAAACATGTCGCGTTCATCCTGCGCCGCGCACCGACCGCCGACCGCGTGATCCTCGTCTCACCTTCCTGTTGACGGTATTCGTGGATCTCGTGGTGGCGGTCAATGTCGGCGTGATCCTGGCGGTACTGCATTTCCTGCGGCGCATGTCGGAAGTGGTCGACACCCAGCCGATGGATGCGGAGGAATTGCGGAAGAACTGGCCGACAACGGCCTCGCCGAGCTGCCGCCCGGCGTGCTGGTCTACGAGATAGATGGCCCGATGTTCTTCGGCGCGGTGGAGAATTTCGAACGCGCCTGCAAACCCACACCCGATCCCCGCGCGCTGGTGATCCGTATGCGGCGTGTGCCGTTCGTGGACATCACCGGCATCCAGACGCTCGAAGCGGTGGATGAACTGCGGGGCCGCAAGGTGCTGGTGGTGCTATGCGAGGCCAATGAACGGGTACGGGCGAAGCTCGCCAAGGCCGGCGTGGTGGACAAGCTCGGCGAAGGCGGATACGCGCAGGATTTCAGCGCGGCGATCGCGAAGCTGAGTGCCACCCTATAGGTGCGAATTCATTCGCACCCCCTTTTTCAATCGTCCGCCGGGCCTTTCAATGTGCGATTGAAATCGCACCTACAGGGGATCGACGCAAAATCGATAGCCCACGCCCGGTTCGGTGATGAAATGACGTGGACGTGTCGGGTCGACTTCCAGCTTTCTGCGCAATGCCGTCATGTAGACGCGCAGGTAATGGTGATCGTCCGCATGTGACGGACCCCACACCTCGCGCAACATCTGGCGATGGGTCATGACCCGTCCGGCATTGCCGAGCATCAACACCAGCAGGCGATATTCGATCGGTGTCAGGTGGACGACGGCGTCATCGCGCTTCACCACGCGTGCCGCGAGGTCGACCTCCACGCTGCCGAAGCATAGCGTCTGCCCAGCCTCGGTGGCGGCGCCGCGACTGCGTCGTAACAACGCACGCACGCGCGCCATCAACTCGCTGACGCCGAAAGGCTTGGTCAGGTAGTCGTCGGCGCCGGCATCCAGCGCCGCGACGCGATCCTGTTCCAGCGGTCGCGCTGACAGGATCAGGATTGGCACGTTCGACCAACCACGGATGTCTTTCACCACCTCAATGCCGTCGCCGTCGGGCAATCCCAGGTCGAGGATGACGAGATCGGGACGGCGCGTGCCGACTTCTAGCAGCCCTTGGCGTGCGGTCTGCGCCTCGCTGACCTGGCAGTGCTCGGCTTCCAGCGCCATGGTCACGAAGCGCCGGATCTGCTTTTCGTCCTCGACCAGGACGACCTTGACGGTCGGCGTGCTCACGGCTCTTCCAGGGGCAGGGCCGGCGGCGAGCCGGCCGGCAGGCGCAGGATGATGCACGCCCCTCCCTGCGCGCGGTTCTCCGCCGCGACAGTGCCGTGGTGGGCTTCCACTACCGCGCGCACGATCGACAGGCCCAGTCCCATGCCACCCACCTGGCTGTCGGACGGCCCGCGCGTGAACTTTTCAAAAAGGCGCTGCTCGCTGCCGGCCGGCAGGCCAGGACCGTTGTCGGCGACGGTGATCTCTATCCACTCACCGGCGTGGCGCGCTGCTATCTCGATGGTGCTGCCAGGCGGCGTGTACTTGGCGGCGTTCTCCAGCAGATTACACAACGCCCGTTCCATAAGCAGCGTGTCGAATTCCACCAGCGGCAGATCGGCGGGCAGGCTGACACGCACGTTGTGCTCGGCCAGCATCGCCGCGCGTGCCTGCAACGCGACGCCCACCACTTCCTCGAGAGGCTGCCATTCGCGCTGCAGCCGCACGTTGTTAGATTGCAGTCGCGCCATTTCCAGCAGGTTCATCACCATGGTGCTGGTGCGCAGCGCCTCTTCACGTATCGATGCGGCGATGTCGGCCTGCGCGTTCGACAATGGCGGACCGGCGAGATGGATCGAATCGGCGAGGCCGGCGAGCACCGTCAGCGGTGTTTTCAGATCATGCGAGAGTGCCGACAGCAGCGAATTGCGCAATCGTTCCGATTCCATGTGCACCAGGGCGGCCTGGGCGACGGCGATGAAATGCAAGCGCTCGAGAGCGATGGCGATGAGCGCGGCGGCAGTATCGAGCAGGCGTCGCTGCTCGGGGTTCAGCAGCCAGCGCGGACGGCTCGGAACCATCACCAGCACGCCGCGCGTGCGGATCGGCGCCTTCAAGGGGATGTAAAGGGCCGGCGCCGCAGGCAGGGTGTCGGTGGTGGTCCCGGCGTTGGCATTGTGACTCAGGGTCCACTGCGCTATCGATACGTCGGCCGCCGGCGGCAGCGCGATGCCCGGCGCGGCGACCAGCTTGTCAGCGTCATCGAGCAGGAACAGCCCGGCCTCGACGTCGAACAGGCGCGCGACGAATCGATTGCCGAGATCGGTGATCTGCTCGAGCGTCAGCACCGAAGACAGGTCCCGAGCGAACTCGAACAAAGCGCGCATGCGTCGTTCGCGCTCACCGGCCACGGTGGCTTCGAAGCGCAGGT
Source organism: Pseudomonadota bacterium (assembly GCA_016719885.1). Taxonomy (NCBI): domain Bacteria; kingdom Pseudomonadati; phylum Pseudomonadota; species Pseudomonadota bacterium. The sequence goes on from JADJYF010000025.1 coordinate 2,608, forward strand.
GCGCGGTCAGTTGTCCGACCAGCAAGGCCACCGCCAGCATCACCACGAAGGTGACGGCGTAGTGCAGATCGTGTATCGAAAAGGACAGGCGCGGCGGCACGAAGAAGAAATCGAAACACGCCACCGACATCACTGCCGCCAAGGTGCCGGGTCCCGGCCCGAAGCGATAGGCGGCCAACACAGAGGCCAGTAGCAGCAGCATCACCGAGTTGGTGAGCCCCAGCAGGTGCTGCGCAGCCGCGGTCGCGATCGTGGTCACCAGCACCGCGGCGCCGGCGCCGACATAGGCCGGCCATCGCGCGACCGACGAATCGTCGAAGGACGCCATGCCAGGGAGCGGATCGCGGTCGCGGGCGAGTCCGTCGTTCGCCACCGAAAGTAGCGTCGAGATCCGAGCGCCCGGCGCGCCACGCGCTCGGCGAAACTCGCGCGCCATGGCCAGCGTTTCTCGCTGTCGCGCCCGACGAGTACGCGGCCGAGATTGTGCTCACGCGCGTAGGCGCAGGCCGCGGCCACGGCGTCGGTGGCGGCCAGGTTGGCGGTCACCGCCCCCAGGTCATGGGCCATCTTCAGGGTCTGCACGACGCGCGCGCGTTGCGCGGCGGGCAGACGCTGCAGCCGCGGCGTCTCGACGTGCACCGCATGCCAGGGCACGTGGTTCTGCGCGGCCATGCGCGCCGCGCTGCGAATCAGGCGTTCATGACCGGCACCGGCGCCCACGCACAGCAGGATGGAATCCTGAGTGCGCCATACCGAGCTGACGGATTGTTCACGGCGATAGGCGAGCACGTCGCTGTCGACGCGGTCGGCGGTGCGTCGCAGGGCCAGTTCGCGCAGCGCGAGCAGATTGCCCTTGCGAAAGAAATTCTGCATGGCGCGCTCGGCCTGCTCGGGAACGTAGACCTTGCCTTCCTTGAGACGCGCCAGCAGTTCTTCGTGGGGTAGATCGACCAGCACCACCTCGTTGGCAGCGTCGAAGCTGCTGTCGGGCACGGTTTCCCACACCCGTGTGCCGGTGATGCCCCCGACCACGTTGTTGAGACTCTCGAGGTGCTGCACATTGACGGTCGAATAGACATCGATACCGGCGCCGAGCAGGTCGTCGACATCCTGCCAGCGTTTCGGATGCCGGCCGCCGGGGGCATTGGAATGCGCCAGTTCATCGACCAGCAGCAGATCGGGATGGCGTGTCAGCGCGGCGTCGAGATCGAAGTCACTCAATACCTGGTCGCGATACTGGACCACGCGCGGGGGAAGCACCTCCAGGCCTTCCAGCAATGCAGCCGTCTCGGCGCGGCCGTGGGTCTCGACCACGCCCACCACCACGTCCACACCCTGCGCCTTCATGGCCTGCGCGGCTTTCAGCATGGCGTAGGTCTTGCCGACGCCGGGACTGGCGCCGAAGAACAGCTTCAGACGACCGCGCTCCCCGCGTTGCTCGTCAGCACGGATGGCCGCCAGCAGGGCGTCGGGGTCGGGACGGGATGGTGGCGTCGACATGTCTGTCAGATCAGGCGCGCGCGTAGCAGTCCGCCCATCGTCGGCGCGCCGGGCGCAGCTCGAGCGCAACTTTGAATGTTTGGCATCACCGGCATGGCGGTAGAAGTGTAGCGAGCTCCGTCACCGCGCTTCGAGCGCCAGGTTGAGTTCCAGTACGTTGACCCGTTGCTCGCCGAGCACGCCCCAATGGCGCTGCTCGGTATGCTGGGCAACCAGGTGCTGGACGGAATCCACGCTCATGCCACGCAGACGCGCTACGCGCGGTGCCTGGAAATGCGCCGCCGCCGGGCTGATATGCGGATCGAGACCGCTGCCCGACGCCGTGACGAGGTCGAGCGGAATGGCCGCCAGCTGTTCCGGATCGGCTTGCCTGAGCGCCGCGATGCGCCCCTGCACGGCCTCGAGCAGGGCGGGATTGAGCGGCCCCTGGTTGGAACCGCCCGAGGCCAGGCCGTTGTTCGGCCACCCGCCGGTCGCCGATGGTCGGCCCCAGAAGAATTTCGGGTCAGTGAAATTCTGGCCGATCAGACTCGGAGCCGACCAGGGTGCCATCGCTTGTCAGCAGACTGCCCTCGGCTTCACGCGGAAACAGCGCTTGAGCAATCACCGTCACCAGCATCGGATAGGCGGCGCCGGTCACCACGCTCAACATCACGAACAAGCTCATCGCCGGACGCCACAAGGTTTTCATGGAAGCTGCCTCCTTCAGGCCAGACCGCTTACCGCGATCAGGACATCTATCAACTTGATGCCGACGAACGGCGCCACGATGCCGCCCAGGCCATAGACGGCGAGATTGCGTCGCAGCAGTATCGCCGCGCCGCGCGGCTCGTATTTCACACCGCGCAGCGCCAGCGGGATCAGCCCCATGATGATCAGGGCGTTGAAGATCACGGCCGACAGGATGGCCGAAGCCGGGCTCGCGAGCTGCATGACGTTCAGCGCGGCGAGCTGCGGGTAGGTGGTGACGAAGGCGGCCGGAATGATCGCGAAATATTTAGCGACGTCATTCGCGACACTGAACGTGGTGAGCGCACCACGTGTCATCAGCATCTGCTTGCCGGTCTCGACCACTTCGATGAGCTTGGTCGGGTTGGAATCGAGATCGACCATGTTGCCGGCCTCCTTGGCCGCCTGCGTGCCGGTATTCATGGCCACCGCGACGTCGGCCTGCGCCAGCGCCGGCGCGTCGTTGGTGCCGTCGCCCGTCATCGCCACCAGGCGGCCCTCGGCCTGGTGTTGCCGGATCAGAGCGAGCTTGGCCTCCGGCGTCGCCTCGGCGAGGAAATCGTCTACGCCCGCCTCGGCGGCGATGGCCGCCGCCGTCAGTCGATTGTCACCGGTGATCATGATGGTGCGGATGCCCATGCGCCGCAGCTCGGCGAAGCGCGACTTGATGCCACCCTTGACGATGTCTTTCAGTTCAACCACGCCCAGCACCTGGGCATTCTCCGCCACCACCAGGGGCGTGCCGCCGCGGCGCGCCACGCCTCGGCGCTGTCAAGCACCGAGGCGGGAACACGCCGCCGAGCTCATCGACGTGGCGGCGAATGGCGTCCAGGATCCTTTACGGATCTGGCGGCCGTCGAGATCCACGCCGCTCATGCGCGTGTGCGCCGAGAAATGGATGAACTGGGCGCCGAGCGCCGTGATGTCACGCTCCCGCAATGCGTAGCGCTGCTTGGCCAGCACCACCACGCTGCGCCCTTCCGGCGTTTCGTCGGCAAGTGAACCGAGCTGCGCGGCGTCCGCCAGGCGTTGCTCGCTGACACCATCGGCCGGCAGGAATGCAGCCGCCTGACGATTGCCCAGCGTGATGGTGCCGGTCTTGTCGAGCAGCAGCACGTCGACGTCACCGGCCGCTTCCACCGCGCGACCGGAAGTGGCAATGACATTGGCTTGCATCATGCGACTCATGCCCGCCACGCCGATGGCCGACAACAGGCCGGCAATGGTGGTCGGTATCAGGCACACCAGCAGCGCCACCAGCACCGTGATGCTGACCGCCTGTCCGCTGCCCGCGACCGCGACGCTGAACTGCGAGAACGGCAGCAGCGTGACCGTGACGCCGAGAAACACGATGGTCAGCGCCACCAGCAGAATGGTGAGCGCGATTTCATTCGGCGTCTTCTGGCGTCGGGCGCTTTCGACCATGGCAATCATGCGGTCGACGAAGGTCTCGCCCGGGTTGACGCTCACGCGGACCATGAGCCAGTCCGATAACACCCGGGTGCCGCCGGTCACCGCAGAAAAATCTCCTCCCGCTTCACGAATGACGGGCGCCGACTCGCCGGTGATGGCGGATTCATCGACCGACGCCACGCCTTCGATCACCTCCCCATCGGCGGGTATCGACTCACCGGCCTCGACCAGCACGACGTCGTCTTTGCGCAGATCGGTGGCCGGCACGTTCGTGCTGTGTGCCGTGCGCCGCGCCTCAACGAGGCGCCGGGCGGTCATCTCCTGCTTGAGACCGCGCAGCGACGCCGCCTGCGCTTTGCTGCGCCCCTCGGCCAGCGCCTCGGCGAAGTTGGCGAACAGCACCGTGAACCACAGCCAGATACCGATTGCGAATATGAAGCCGCTCGATGTCTCGCCGCGACCGACAAGCGCCTGCAACCACAACAGGCTGGTCAGCAGGCTGCCGGCATACACCACGAACATCACCGGATTGCGCCACTGCACCGCTGGGTTGAGCTTGCGCAAGGCGTCTAGCAGCGCCGGCCTGATGAGCGTCGGCTCAAACAGCGCGAGGTTGCGACGAGACATGGTCCTTCTCCTCGGCTCAGGGCTTGGCCCACAACATCAAATGTTCGACCACCGGCCCGAGGGCCAGCGCCGGCACGTAGTTCAGCGCGCCGATCAGCACCACCGTCCCGATCAGCAGCACCACGAACAGGGGCCCGTGGGTCGGCATGGTGCCGGCGCTTGCCGCGAGACGCTTCTTGGCGGCCAGAGCGCCGGCCATCGCCAACACCGGCACGATGACACCGAAACGCCCCAGCCACATCGCGACACCGAGCGCGAGGTTGTAGAACGGCGTGTTGGCCGACAGGCCCGCGAAGGCGCTGCCGTTGTTGTTGCCGGCGGAAGTGAAGGCGTACAGGATCTCCGAAAAGCCATGGGCGCCCGGGTTGGCCACGCCCGCCGGCCCGGCGCTGACCGACACGGCGAGCGCCGTACCCGCCAACACCACCAGCGGCGTGATCAAGACCGCGAGCGACACCATCTTCATTTCGAAGGCCTCGATCTTCTTGCCTAGGTATTCGGGCGTACGCCCGATCATGAGGCCGGCGATGAACACCGCCATCACCGCGTACGCCAGCATGCCGTACAGGCCTGTGCCGACCCCGCCGAACACCACTTCGCCGAGCATCATGTTCCATAGCGGCACGAGACCGCCGAGCGGCGTGAAGGAATCGTGCATGGCGTTGACGGCGCCGCAGGATGCCAGCGTGGTGATGGTGGCGAACAATGCGGAGTCGGCGATGCCGAAGCGCGTTTCCTTGCCTTCCATGTTACCGACCATATGCTCCACGCCGAGACCTGCCAGCAGCGGGTTGCCCTGTTGCTCGAAAGCGATGGCGGCCACCGCCATCACCACGAACATCAGCGTCATGGCCGCCAGCACCGCCCAGCCCTGGCGCTTGTCACCCACCATGATGCCGAAGCACAGGCACAGCGCCGCCGGAATGAGAAAAATGGACAGCATCTGGATGAAATTGCTCAAGGGCGTCGGATTCTCGAATGGGTGCGCCGAGTTCGCGTTCAGAAAGCCACCACCGTTGGTGCCCAGCATCTTGATCGCTTCCTGGGAGGCCATCGGCCCCATGGGCACCGATTGCGTGCGCAGTTCGACGGTTTCGGTGCGCACATCACCGTTGGCGTCTGTGCTCGCCTGACCGTCGGCATCCTGCAGTGCGCGCGTGTATTGCGTGGTGTCGAGCGTGGTCGCTTCGCGATAGGCGGCGAAGTTCTGCACCACGCCTTGGCTCACCAGGAACACGGCGTAGACCACGCACAAGGGCAGCAGCACGTAGAGCGTGACGCGCGTCAAGTCCACCCAGGCGTTGCCGATGGTCGCACTGCTGCGCCGCGCGAAGCCGCGAATGAGCGCGATGGCGACCACGATACCGGTCGCCGCGGACAGAAAGTTCTGCACCGCCAGGCCGACCATCTGCGTCAGGTAACTCATGGTCGCTTCGCCGCCATAGCCCTGCCAGTTGGTGTTCGTCACGAAGCTGACGGCGGTATTGAAGGACGAATCGGCACTCACGGCCGGCAATGCCTCAAGATTGAGCGGCAGGTGTGCCTGCAGGCGTTGCAGGGCATAGAGCGCCACCACGCCCACCGCGTTGAACAGCACAATGGCCAGCGCATAGCGCACCCAGCCCATCTGCTCGTCCGCACGCACAGCGCTCAAGCGATAGATGAGCATTTCCAGCGGCCGGCCAATGCGCAGCGCGAACGACGATTCGCCGTCCAGTACGCGTGCAAGGTAACTGCCGAGCGGCACGGCGGCGGCCAGCAGGGTGGTGAGGTACAAACCCAACAGCAGCCAGGCGTGGGCATTCACAGGAAGTCCTCGGGCTTGAGCAGGGCGGCGACGAGGTAGACGAGCAACAGCACGGCGAGGAAGCCGGCCACGAGGTGCAGGGCGCTCATGAGCGCCGCTCGAGTCGCGCGCACACATGCGCGAATCCGATCGGCGCCGCGCTCAGCAGGCCAACTATCAACAGAGATAACCAATCCATCTCGGCACTCCCGTGGGTGACGAATGGAGATACTCTAGGGGCTGGCCCGCAAATTAGCGCGCAAGATTCACCCGGCGGGCGCTAAATTTTCATAAAATTTTGAGTGTCGTCAGTGGCGACAGGCGAAGCAGAAACATTCACGGTCCACGCACTTGCATCGGGCGGCGCGGGCCAAGGCAGGCGTGCTTCTCGCCACTCGCCATTCGTGGTTTCGAAACCGCACCTACAAGGTCCGCCGCTCGCCGCGCTGGGCCATACGGCGGCGCTCGCAGTTTCCACTTCCGACCACGCTGCTTCCACGCCGCCGCCGGCCCTTTCAATGTGCGATTGAAATCGCACCTACACGGTCTGTCTCTTCGCCGGCGGGCGCTGCCGTGTAGGTGCGAATCTGACGGCTCCCCACAAAAACGCTAGTGGTGGCCTTAGATATCAAGCAGATAAGTGGTAGACGCAGCTGCCGCCTGATGCCGTTGGCGAGCCGCGCGTTACCGCTACTACCCACCGACTTCAAGGCCTCGTGACTGGTCGGGATCGGCGATTCACGCAGGTCCGGCGCCGTGCCACCCGATACCACGCCGCTGCCATGGCATTGACGCAGGTGCTGACACAGACGCCTGGCCGGCGGCGGCGAGTTGGTCGTCGACCTCAAAGTCCCGCACATCGATGGGCTGCGCGAAGGCCGGTGGCGGCGACGGCGGCATGGGCAGCTTGCCGTCGAGGCTGAACGTGATCACCCGTCGCGGATGCACCTTGTATTTCCAGCCGTGCTGCCCGGCCAGCGTGCCGGTCAACAGCGCCGAACCGCCCCAACCCACCATCAGCGCCACCTGCTGCTTGCCGTCGACCGTGTAGGTGATGGGCGCTGCGGTGATGCCGGAGCCGACGTTCACCTTCCACAGTTCGTCGCCAGTGGTGGCGTTGTAGGCGACGAACAAGCCGTCGGCGCGCCCTTCGAACACCAGGTTGCCGGCGGTGGTCATGGTGCCGGGGTTTCAGTTGGGTGGCAGGGTCTTCTTACCGACCTGCTTTTGATTGACGGGTCCCAGGCCAGCAACGAGGACGACTCCAGTCGCCGCGGGTACGTCGTCGGTGCCAAAATGCACGCCCGTGTCGATGCTGAAATGCGGTGACTGCCACTTCGTCGGATCGATACCCTTGTCGTTGAACACGCCAGCCATCTCGATGGTCGGGTGGTACCGGGGTTGTAGGACATCGGGTGCCAGCTATGCGCGCCTATCGGGCTCGGCCACACCATTTCCTCGCCGTCCTCGTAACGCGCGCCCTTCACTTCCACCGGGCGCCCGGTCTTGAGATCGACCTTCTCCGCCCACGTAACCTTGCCGAATTTCTCCGCTGACAGCAGCTCGCCGTTGGCGCGGTTGATGATGTAGAAGAAGCCGTTCTTGGGCGCGTGCAGCAGCGCCTTGATCGGCTGGCCGCCGTACTTGATGTCGGCCAGCACGATGTCCATGCTCGACTTGTAGTCCCAGGTTTCACCGGGCGTGGTCTGGTAGTGCCACTTGTACTCGCCGGTGTCGGCGTCGAGCGCGACGATGGAACACAGGAACAGGTTGTCGCCACCGCCAGGACTTCTGATCTTCTGGTTCCACGGCGACCATTGCCAGTGCCGAGCAACACCTGGTTGAACTCGGCGTCGTAGGTGATGCCATTCCACGTTGCGCCGCCGCCGTGCTTACCTCGCCGGTCCAGATCTTGGCCGCCAATTTCCCTTTATCCTCGAAGCCGTCGGCGGGATTGCCGGGGCACCACGTAGAAGCGCCACGCCTGCTTGCCGGTGTCGATGTCCGTAGGCAATCACGTAGCCGCGCGCCGCTTCGTGCTCGGTGCCGCCAATGCCGATCAGCACCTTGTCGCGGAACACCTTGGGCGCG
>JADJYF010000027.1 GCA_016719885.1 Pseudomonadota bacterium
GCGTCTTCCCGTTTCTGTCCAGCGCCCGAAAAAGGATGCCTACTGGTCAAGGATTTTTAATCATCCAACTCTGCAAAGCGTCGGTAGTCGCAATCAATACCTGTGCAGATCACACAGATGAAAGATCAGCTAGAAGAGAGTACGTTTAGCGAAGGGCGCATTGAACGACTAGACGAGGCGCTAGAATGCGAGAACCTCAAGACCCCGTCAATCGCTGTTCCATCATCATCCAAATTTGTTCGGGCTTCTGGAATCTCCGAAGACGACATTCTACAAACCGGTCAGAGTTTACTAACCGTAATGGCCAAACGTGGCGTCAATTTGGTGGTGCATGGGCACCGACATTTTCCGCACATCACGCACATAAAGACAGATGAAGGCGGTGTGCCGGTATTTGGGGCAGGAAGTTTCAGTCGGGCATTGGGGTCAATTGGTACTTATGCTCGTAATCTATTTCAAATGATCTATTTCGAACCGCCGGAGGCAAGGCCTGCTCTCCGCGGGGGTGGATGAATACGTGGGAATATAGTATCGCCGTGGGTTGGCAACGAGCCACGGACAAATCTGCGTCGTTGCCGTTCATGAGCGGCTTTGGCGAAATCTGCCACCCGGGTTGGCTATAGAAATCGGCGAGTTCTTTGCAGCCAATCATTCGAACGACTACATCTACAAAGAACAGCTTCTGGCGCGATTCCCATTCAGATGCGATTGCTTCCTTCAGATTGGCGCACGCTTGCCAAAGAGGAGTTAAAAAGCGCTTTCAAATAGTTCCAGTGACGAGCGGCGATGATGGCTCCTTTGTCGGAATTGGAAAGCCAATAGGTCGGAGTATGTAGCCATGGAGCATTATCGTGATCTTGCATTCGCCGCATATAACGCTCGTTGGTTAACTGAAGAGGAGGTCGGTCGAAGCTTCGTGTTGTCTAAGGACTACGAGCGGCTATTACACCCGGGCAATACGATCCTCTCAGGGCCGCGCGGTAGCGGCAAAAACTACGCTGCTAAAAATGTTGAATAGCCGGGCCTACGCGGCGTGGATTGCGAGCCGAACGGAAACTGGGAGGTGCCGACAATTCCGTTTCCTGCGGTAGGAACCATCTACGTGCCGTCAGACGTGCGATGGTTGGCGGAGCTCGGAGCGCTTATGATGGACTCTCAGCTGGGCGAGCGAGCAGAAAGTCTTACCCAAAGAATTTTGATAACTCTCTCTACACTTGAAGCGTGGGTCCGATGCATCGATGAGTATACGCAGAGCGGTACAAAGCAACAGACGTTACTGTGCGCAGAGTTCGCCAAAGAATGGGGGTTGGTCGATGCGACGGCATCGACGCACCATCTAAGGCGATGCATTCGTCGAATTGCAAGCGACATTCGATCGGCGCTCAATTCAGGATCATCCGACGGCCTAAGTAAAATCATAGAAGGAGATGCCGCCGCTTACGGGACGCATGTGCTCGATGTTTCAACGAGAAACATCGAAATGTTCCGCGACGTTTTAGGTGGCGACTCAGTGCCAGAACGGTGGTTCGTTTGTTATGACGAACTGGAATTGGCGCCGGATTGGTTGCAGACCGAACTATTAACGTCGCTACGGGAGCAGATCAAAACATATATTTGAAGCTTACGTAGGAGTCCGGTACTACCGAGAAACAATACATGGCAACAGCTGCAGGACGTCACAGTTATCAGGCTTTGGTATTCCCATCTGAATGATGCTTATGGCTTCTGTGAGGCACTCACTGCACAGGCGATTCGTGACCGTTTTCCCGACCAGCAAGTGACTCCAGACGACCTGTTCGGTAATTCAGTATTTCCCGAGGACGAAGTTGGCTCGTCGTATGAAAAGTACGTATACCGGAAAGGGAGCACCTTTTGGAATGCGGCGAAGCGCTTGGCATCTCGAGATTTGTCGTTTCGGCGTGAATTGATTCAAAACGATCTCGATCCGGAAGATCCATTTACGGATGAAGGCAGAATTAAGGACGCCTTCGTTAGAAAGGCCAAACCTATAATTCTCTTAAGAGATGCGTTTTGGGGACAGGGTAGTGGAACGGGCGGTTACCGTAGTCGGGTGACGTTATACGCAGGAAAGCAAACAATATATCGAGTGAGTGAGGGAAACCGCGGGACCTTAAGTCCCTAATGGGGTTGATGTTGGCGGAACTCCCAAATAGTCGCTCATTTAGTGTGGCTTCAGGAAGGCAGCTGCTCAGTTTTGCGAGACAGGCGCAGGTGCTAAGTTCGTATGCGCATTAAATTGGGCCAGGCGAAGGCGGTTCCAGTGCCAACGGCGAGCAGAAAGCGCGTATCTGGAGGGCGAATTGTAACTCTCACGGATTTAATCGATAGGTTAGGTAACGCGTTTCGGAGTAACGTTCTTGCGAAGTGTTTGACAAAGACCCAGTGGAAGTGTTGAAGTAGAGCAGGACGTAGATGCGCACTTGGAGGCATTGATTCGTGTAGGGCTGCAGCGTGGGTGTTGGTCTGCATAGGCACGTACAAAGAAGAAGTCCCATCGACATCTCAGGCATTAGATTTCGACTGAATTTCGCTTTTCTCCAATTTATAAGTTGATTCTTCAAAATCTAAAATCTGGCCATCTCACAGAGGTGTTGACTCAAAATTATAATAGTGAGCAATACAAGCTGTTCAGGGAAGACGGCGTAGTTGATTTGTTCGGGGAAGAAAATGAAGAGGATGCAGAGCGCGCATTCGGTGCCGATCGGTGGCGGTGAGAGACGTTCATACGATTTATTGATTGTGGCGTGTGGATATGAAACGCGTGCTCGGCATATTGCGGAATGGGCTGTCGGTTCCGGCGGTAGAAGGATCGCGTTCGCTTTCCAAGAGAAACTAGAAGATATGTCGCGGCAAGAGAATGAGCGATTCTTTAAGGATCTGGGGTTTGATTTGAGGCCAGTTGAACAATCGGATGGGCCAGCGATATACGAAGAAGTAGCCGCAGCGTTGAACGTCTTATCGGAGAATCGCTCTTCTCTCAAGGTAGGTATCGACATCAGCATGAGTCGTGCATGGATTGCGGGAATAGTGCGGGCGATTAGGGATTCGGAAGTTGAGGCGGTAGTTACCTCCGATTTCTACTATGTGCCCGGCAGTTACTCGGAAGTGATGGAGCCGTACCCACCAAATAGATTTGTGGGACCGCTGGCCGGTTTTCGTGGGCTCGCGCTTCCTGACCGGCCAACTGTACTTGTTCTTGGCATGGGACAGGACCCGGGACGGGCTGTCGGATTGATCGGCTATTTAGAACCGCAAAAGCTGCTGCTTATGTTGCCGGTTCCCAGGGCGGAAGCCCAAGGTATGACAAGGATGTTGTCTCGAACAGCGAAGAAGTCGCCAGAGTGTTTCCGGGACTCGAGTTGATTAATTACCGATACGGAGACCCAGCGTCGCTTCTTAATAAGATGGTCGGGATTGTGGAAGGGCTGGATCGTGAGTGGAGTGTTGTTATGGTTTCTTTAGGGCCTAAGATGTTCGGACTATGCACATTACTCGTTTCCACAATAGTGCCAAATACGAGCGTTTGGCGGGTTACGGCGGATGGTGCGGAAGCCTCGCGCGACAAGCTGCCTATTCAGAACACGCTTGTTGTTTGAGCGTTACTTTTGGGGCTGACGATGTCGAGCGGGGTCGGCGTTCTGTGTGGAGGCGCCCTGGGTACGGAGATATCAACCAAGTTTCTTAGACAGTTGTGGTAAGACCTCCTCGGTGCTGCTCCGTGTTCCTGACATGTGCGCACTATATTTGCAGCTTCCCCGCTCGGGTCAAGGTCTTGTTCGCTCATCTACCAATCACTGAGCGAAGGTAGGCGAAGGGCTTCTCGGTCGTAGAGGTGCTCGGCAAGACAGCCTGGGTAGTCGGCGTGGAAGAGGGCGGGGACGCGGCGTTATCCAGGGGTATTCCCGGCATCACGGCATTAGCTACGAGATCTGTTGACTGGTTGATTAGCAGGCCACGGTCAGCATTCCTTGCGGCCGGGGCGCTGCCGGGCGGGGCGGCTGTGCCTGTCTCGGATTGGTAAGCGGTCTTGCTGGTGTAACCCACGCCCTGGTCTCGCATTGTCAACCACCCCTGCCATCAAATGACCGGGGCCCATGACGTGGATGTCCGGGCGGGTGACACCGAGTGTCCGCTGGTCATACAGAGTGCATATTGATTCGATATTACGGAGCCGTCGGGGCGAAAGCGTGGCTGGACAGTAAAGCTGTCCGCCTCGGATCGCGAAGGACGCGACGAACGGTTCAAGTAGAGACGCTGCAGTGCAACGCCAGCGAGGAGATGCGGGGACAGCATAAGCCGGCCGCATCGGCGACGTAAGCCAGTGCGAGCAGCACAAGCTTGTGGGTGGATGGAAGGTTCTGGCACCAGGCCCAACTGATTGCTCGCTCGTTCATGATTCGCTCCTGCGCATGTACTGTGCGCTCGATGGCAATAGTGGGCGCGCATCGGGCGGCAATGTCGAGGGAAAACCGATCATTCGTTCGGCGTGTTTTTTTGATGCCAATTGAAGGCGCTGACACAAGGCGATGGCGAGCGCCCGATACGCAAGAAGCAGGCGCGAAGACAAGCGTTGGACGCTTGGCGGCGCGGCGCCCGAGCCAAAGGGCCGTCCTCGTCCCTACCCGGCCACGGTAGGGACGAGGACGGAAATCCGCGCGCCGCGGGCTTTCAGGGCGCGCGCCTGAGTACGATCGAAGTACGAGGTCGCTGTTAAGGACGACGATGGACGCATTCGGCCGTCGCGATTGAACATGGACGTGTTTTCTGAGCCGCGAAGCGACTAAAGGAAAAATTCCACGAATTTCGCTTGAAAACGCCGATTCGTGAGTAGACTTTCCCTCGAAGAACTCATGCGTGGCCACGACGCTTTCGTGGCATGAAGCAGGCATCCTGGGACTTTAGATGATGCGTCAGTCGTAAGACTGTAGTTCCTGTGCGGTGAGGGGTTCAGGCCTCTTTTCCGTTTCTTCTTTGGGCGTAATTGAAGGGCCGGCAGACATGCCGGGTCTTCAAGCGCGCCCTCATTTGAGCTCACGGGGTTCCCCGTCATTTCTCCCTTATCGGTGCGCCCACACTGACCACGCGTATGGATGGGCCCAGGTTCGGTGCGTTGCCCATCCCGCTCGCGCGTTTTATCCTACACGGGTCTACACCCGTCGTTCATCTTTCGGTGTGCAATCACCGAGCCCTGATATGCCCGCAAGGGGCAGTTGGAATGGTGTGCATGTGTCCTCCACGAAGACCATGCGCACCGCCGGAAACCGGCATTTTGAGGCCTTGGGGGTCGTGTCCCCGACCTTTCACGCGCAAGCGTGCTCATGTGGCTACGGCCCATGGGTGGTCATCAACACTTACCTGAAACGAAGCGCACATGAGAGACCTCAACTACCAACTGAAAGAATTGTGCAGAACGAACCGAGACGGGAGCTATGCCACGCAGGCGCAGCGCCTGTGGATGCTGACGCTGATCGCAAACCAGTTACACGACCTCGGCTTTCGGCAAATGGAAGCGCAGTCGCTGAAGCCGAAACATGTCGAGGCACTTATCAAACACTGGCTGGACGGCAAGCTCGCGGTCGCCACCATCAAGAACCGCATGGCGGCACTGCGTTGGTGGTCGCAGAAGGTGAATCGCGAGAATGTGATCGCTAGAACGAACGATCATTACGGGATCCCTGACCGCCGGTTCGTTACCAATATCAGTAAGGCGCAGACTGTGTCCGCTGAAGCCCTGGCCAAGGTCAGGGACACCTATATACGGATGAGTCTCGAACTTCAGCAGGCTTTCGGACTGCGGCGAGAGGAGTCCATCAAATTCGTGCCCAGCTATGCCGATCGTGGTGACCGATTGGTCTTGAAGGACTCCTGGACCAAGGGTGGCAAGGCTAGGGATATCCCGATCCGCACCAACGCTCAGCGTCAGGTCTTGGACCGCGCGCACCAAGTCGCCGGGCGCGGCTCGCTCATTCCAGCAAACCGCAACTACGTCCAGCAGCTGCGCACCTACGAAGGCCACACCAGCCGCGCGGGGCTTTCCAAGCTTCACGGCCTGCAGCATGCCTATGCCCAGCAGCGCTATCAAGAATTGACCGGCTGGCCCTGCCCGGCCGCTGGTGGGCCGGTGTCTGCCGAACTCGGTGAGGCACAGAAAGGGGCCGACAGGGAAGCTCGCCTCGAAATCAGCCAGGAACTCGGCCACGAACGCGAAGAGATTACCGCCGTGTATCTCGGCAGGTAGGGAGAGAAGTGATGGAACGACAGCTAGAGCGGCAGTCGGGGATTACCCCCCGACTACTCCGCTTTCGGGATGCGCCGCGCTACCTAGGCATGGACCGCAACCGCTTCAACGCCGAGGTCAGGCCGTGTCTCACGGAGATCCGTATCGGACGCCAAGGGATTGCATTCGACCGTCTTGAACTGGACGCCTGGGTTGACCACTATAAGACCCGCAACGGGCGTCCCGCCTCTAATCCAACAGGAGAAGGATTATGGGACGCAAACGAATCCCGGGGCTGCGTGAGCGCGGCGGGATCTGGCATATCGAAAAGCAGATCCTTGGACGCAAGATTCACGAAAGCACTGGCACAGGCGACCTCAAAACGGCCGAGCTGATCTTGGCTCGGCGGATTGAGGAAGTCCGCATGGCGAAGATGTTCGGCGTTCGGCCACGCCGGGTATTCCGCGAGGCGGCAGCACGCTTCCTCGAAGAGAACCTGGCCTTGAGGAGCATCGCGGATTACGCGCGGCACCTGAAGCAGCTGGACCCGTTCATCGGGGATCTTGGGATTGAGCAGGTGCACCTCGGCACCCTGCGGCCGTTCATCGAAGCGCGGCTGAAAGATGGCGTGAAGCACAAGAGCATCAATCTCTCGCTCAGCGTCGTGCGGCGCATTCTGAATCTGGCGGCAAGACTATGGCGGGACGAGGCGGGTAAGACCTGGCTCGAAACCGCGCCGCTCATTCAGATGCTGCCGCTCAACGATGTGCGCAAGCCCTATCCCTTGTCATGGGAAGAGCAGGTGACCTTGTTGCAGGCATTGCCAAATCATTTGGCCCGGATGTGCCTGTTCAAGATCAACACTGGCTGTCGGGAACAGGAGGTGTGTCGTCTGCGCTGGGAGTGGGAGATCAAGGTGCCGGAACTCGACACCTCGGTATTCATCATCCCTGGCGCGCGAGTGAAGAACGGCGAAGACCGATTGGTGGTCTTGAACCGGGTGGCGAAGTCGGTGGTGGAGGGCGTGCGGGGAATGCATCCGACGCACGTGTTCTGCTACCGAGATCATCCGGTCCGGAAGATCAACAACAGTGCCTGGAAGCGACTTCGCGGCACGGTCGGTCTTAAGCACGTGCGTGTGCATGATTTGAAGCACACCTTTGGTCGAAGACTGCGCGCCGCCGGCGTGCCTTTGGAAACCAGGAAGGTGTTACTCGGTCACCGCAACGGCGACATCACTTCTCATTACTCGGCGCCGGAATTGGCGGAGCTGTTGGAGGCAGCGAATAGAGTTTGCGAAGGAAAGTCCGGCAAAACTCCGGCACTCGTGGTACTGAAACAAAAAACGGCTATCGAGAACTCGATAACCGTTTGAATGTAATCGGCGATTTGGCGCGCCCGGAAGGATTCGAACCTCCGACCCCCTAGTTCGTAGCCAGGTACTCTATCCAGCTGAGCTACGGGCGCGTTGTGCTGCGGGTGCGCGGCTGGGCCCTTTTGGGGCGGCCGGCTTGGGCAGGGCCGGCATTATCGGGGGCGGGTCCGGGGCTGTCAATTCAGAATGTGTCGCGGGGGTGGAGGCAGCAAGTGGTCGGGGCGAGGGGGCGGCGCTACACTCGCCCCTTCCGTTGGACGAGGACCGCGCGATGCTTGCGTCGATAGATATCAATTGCGACATGGGTGAGAGCTTTGGTAACTGGCAGATGGGCAACGACGCCGGGATGATGCCGCTCATCACCACCGCCAACGTCGCCTGTGGCTTTCACGCGGGCGACCCCGTGACCTTGTTGAATACCTGCAAGTTGGCCGGCCAGCACGGCGTGGTGGTGGGGTCCCATCCGGGCTTGCCGGATCTACTGGGATTTGGTCGCCGCGCCATGAACATCACGCCCGAGGACGCCTACGCCTACGTGGTCTACCAGACCGGTGCGCTGCAGGCGGCGCTGCGCGCGAACGGCATGAAGCTCCATCACATCAAGCCCCATGGCGCGTTCTACTCGGTGCTGCGCACCAACGAGGCGCTGGCCGAGGCGGTGGCGGATGCCATTGTCTCGATTGCCGATCAGCCGATGCTGTACTGGCCGGCGCCCACCGACGCCGCCATGCCGGTGGCGGCGCGCAAGCGCGGCATTCGCGTGGTCGGTGAGATCTATCCCGATTTGACCTATGCGCCCGACGGTTCGCTGGTGCTGCAGCGGGCCAAGCACGTCACCGACACCGCGTTCGCGGCGGCGCAGGTCAAGCGTTATGTCGAGACCGGCAAGGTGCTGGCCAACGACGGTTCGCTGTTGGCGCTCGACGCCGAGAGCCTGTGTATCCACGGCGATGGACCGAACGCGACCGAGGTCGGTGACGCGGTGCGCGCGGCATTGAACGAGATCGGCTGCAAGATCGCGCCGGTCATGGCCTGAGGAGAACGACGATGGCGATGAAATTCGGTTTGATGTTCTCCCAGCAGGTGCCGCCCGGCAGCGGCATCGCCTGGAGCGAGCCCTACCAGGACATGTTGAAATGCCTGCCGCGCGCGGAAGAGCTGGGTTACAGCTCGGCGTTTCAAGTCTCCCATCATGCGCAGAAGGACGGCCTGTGCCCCGGCCCGCTGATTGCCTGCGCCGGCGCGGCGTCGGTTACCAAGACCATGCGCATCGGCACCGGTGTGCTGCTGGTGCCGCTCTACGCGCCCTTGAGGCTCGCCGAAGACGTGGCCGTGCTCGACAACCTCTCGGGCGGTCGTTTCGTGTTCGGCGTGGCGCCGGGCTATGTCGCCAAGGAATTCGAGGCCCATGGCATTCCGCGCGACGAGCGCGTGGGGCGGTTCGAGGAAGCGCT
Organism: Pseudomonadota bacterium; assembly: GCA_016719885.1. Taxonomy (NCBI): domain Bacteria; kingdom Pseudomonadati; phylum Pseudomonadota; species Pseudomonadota bacterium. The sequence goes on from JADJYF010000027.1 coordinate 9,068, forward strand.
GGATCTCATGACCCTGGCCTGGACCGGTGAGTTCTTCGAGTTCGACGGCAAGTATTACAAGGTGCCGCGCACGCAGCTGACGCCGCGCCCGGTGCAGGACCCCCATCCGCCATTCTGGTACGGCGTGTCGGCGACCTCGTCATTGAAGCGCGCGGCGCGTCGCCACGCGGTGCAGATCATGTCGCCGCGCCATGGGCCGGAAGAACTCATCGCGCATTTCAAACCCTACGAGGCGACCGCCAAAGAGATCGGCTGGACCATACCCGAGCGGCCCATCATGCGCTCGGTGTTCGTGGCGCCGACCAAGGCCCAGGCCGAAGCGATCGCGGCGCCGGCCTTGAATTATCTTTTCCGCGAACTCTATGGCGCAGCGTCGGCGGCCGGCGACCGCGTGCTGCGCGCGGCCGATGGCTCGGTCATCACCGACAAGGACGATGTCGGCTTCGAGAACTTCAAGAACCGCTACATCATCGGTGACCCGCAATTCGCCATCGAGCAGCTGTCCCTGTATCGCGACGCGGTGCAGCCGACGGAAGTCGTATGCTGGATGCACCTGCCGGGCCTGAGCGGCGCCGAGGCGATGAAATCGGTCGAGCTCTTCGCGCGCGAAGTGATGCCGCATTTCCAATGACGTCGGATGCGGCCGCGCGGGCCACGCGCGATTGCGTGGTCTGCGGCACGCCGCTCACCACCCACCTGGCTCCCTGGCTGATGCGCTGCCCGCGTTGCGGGTTGCGCGTGTCTCGTCTCGGCGACGAGACGGTGACCGCGCATACGCCCGGCGCCTGGGATGAACACAATGCCGCGGCATTGTCGGGCCTGCGTCAATACACGGCGGCGCGTTTGCTCGATGCGCTGGCGGACCTGCGGCCCTTGCACGAGGCGCGCCTGCTGGACGTCGGCTGCGGGCCGGCCTGGTTTCTCGATGCGGCGGCTGTGCGCGGCGCGCGGGTGGCGGGGCTGGAACCCGACGACGCGACCGCCGCGCGCGCGCGCGCGCGCGGCCTCGATGTCGCCAGCGGTTACTTTCCGGCCAGTGCCCCGCCAGGGCCTTTCGATGTCGTGAGTTTCAACGACGTCTTCGAGCACCTGCCCGATCCCGTGCAAGCGGCGCAAAGTCTTGCGCGCCTGGTGAGCGACGACGGCCGGGTACTGATCACCGCGCCGTCGAGCCAGGGCTTTTTCTATCGTGTGGCCGAGACACTCGCGCGCATCGGCATCATGGCGCCGCTCGAGCGCCTGTGGCAGCGCGGCTTCGTCAGCCCACATCTCTTCTATTTCGACGCTGCCACGCTCGATGCCTTGTTCGCGCGCTTAGGCTGGCGCTGCGTGCGCGGCCTGGCCTTGCCCAGCCTGGCGCGGCCGGCGCTGTGGGCGCGCATACGCGAAGGCGGACGCATGCCGCTGCCGCTCGCGGCGCTGATCTTCGCCGGCTGCTGGCTGCTGGTGCCGCTCCTGCATCGCCTGCCCGCCGACATCGTGGTGCGTATCTACGAGCGCGCGCCGTCACCGTGAACGAAGCGGCGCCACGCGCTCCCTCACTGGCCAGCGCCTTCCGTGTTTTGGAGCACCGCAACGCGTGGCTGGCGGCGTTGCTCGGCACACTGGCGATGCTGTTGTTCTTCGTGCTGACCTTGGACGCGAGTGCGGTGCGCAACGCCTGGCAGGCGCTGACGCCGCGCCTGCTGCTGGCTTTCGCCGTGCTCATCACCATCAACGGTTTGATCGACGCCACCTGGATGACCGTCATCACGCGCGCGCCGCAAAGCCAGGGTCTGCGCGTGGTGGCCTGGCACATGATGATGTCGTCGGTGTTGCCGGCGCGGCTCGGTGACCTCGGTCTCATGGTGTGCATGCATCGCTGGCTGGCGCAGCCGCTGGCGCGCGCGGTGTTCGTGACGCTCTATCACCGCCTGCAGGATTTCATCATCGTCAGTCTCATGCTGCTGCTGGCGCTGCTGGTGGTGCGCACGCAGCTCGGTGGTATGCCGGTGGTGGTGGCGGCGCTCCTGGTGCTGCTGGCGATGGGCGCGGTGTGCATGAACCTCGGCCGCCTGCTCGGTGTGCTGGCGGCGCTGGTGTTGCGCCTGCACCGGCGCTTTCATCGTCGCTGGCTGCGTCACGTGTTGACCCAGGTGCTGCATGTGCGCATCTGGTATCGCCATCGCCTCACGCGTCGCCAGGTGCTGTGGTCGTTTGTCGTGATCGTGTTGCGCTGGATGACGGTACTGGCGGCCATCACGCTGGTGATCCACACGCTCGCCGTCGACGTGCCGCTCGCCGACAGCTTCCTGCTCTCGAATGCCTACGTGTATTTCGGCATCGTGCCGGTGCAGTCGGTCGGCGGCTTCGGCAGCGGCGAAGCGGGCCTTGCCTGGATGCTCACGCACTACGGCGTGCCGCTGGCCCATGCCAGCGCGCTGGGCCTGCTGCTGCGGCTCTTGATCAATGGCGTGCACCTGGCGCTATGGCTGCTGGTGCTCGCGCTCCTCAAGCTGCGTGGGCAGCGGCCTTGAGTCGTCCGCGAGTTCGTCGGCGAACAGTTTCTGCAAGGGCACGCCGGGCACGTTCTGCACGTCGTAGTTGATGGCCGACAGCAACATCTGCACGCCGACGATGATCGGCAGCGCCGCCACCATCACCGTGCCGGCCGAGGCGTAGGGCGCGCCATGAAAGGCCTTAAGCCAATGCGCGCCGCCGAACACCACGCCGAACAGCAGGGCGGCGAGGCCGAGCGGCGCTTCGATGGAGGCGAGGTTGAAGTCGCGCAGGTAGTAGTTGTAGAACACGCGGCGCAGCGTGTTGCGCACGTGTTTGACGGCGAACTGGGTGATCACGCGATGGATGCGCAGGCTGCTGGTTTCATCGCCGTAGACCGCGTCCATGGGAATGTCGCGCACCACGGCGCGCGCGATGTTGAGCCGGCACAGCATGTCCGATTCGAAGAAATAGCCGTGGTCGATGTCGTCCAGCGGCAACAGGCGCAGCGCGCTGGCATGGATGGCGGTGTAGCCGTTGTTGGGATCGAAAGTCTGCCAGTAACCCGACGACAGCTTGGTGAAGAACGACAGCACCGCGTTGCCGAACAGGCGCGCCGGCGGCATGCCGGTGAGACTCGCCGGGCGATGGAAGCGGTTGCCCTTGCAGTAGTCCGCTTCGCCGGCCAGCAACAGGCGCACGAAGCGCGGGATGAGCAGCGGGTCCATCTGGCCGTCGCCATCGAGCTTGACCACGATGTGCATGCCGTCGGCCAGCGCCGCGCGATAGCCGCTCAGCATGGCGGCGCCCACGCCGCCATTGTGCGCGTGGCGCAGCACCACCACGCGTGGGTCGCTGCAATGGGCGCTGATATGATCGCCCGAACGCTCGGGGCAGGCGTCATCGACGCAATAGATCTTGCTGACCAGCGGCGGAATGGCGGCCAGCACGCCGAGCACCCGCGACGCCACGCGATAGCACGGCACCACCACCGCGATGCGCGCGGACGCGGCGGTCGACTCAGGGCTGGCGGTCATGGCGCTCGATCATGGAATGCATGAAGATGAACAATCGCGGTCATTCTAATTCGAAAGCGCGCCGGCCATGCGACCGCCCCTGACCTTCACCCTCGATCTCGAAGACCATCGCGAACGACGCGAGGCGCCGGCGCGTTATCCCGCCATCACGCGCGAGATCCTGCCGTGGCTGACGGAGCTCGGCGTGCGCGGCACCTTCTTCGTGGTGGGCGAAGTGGCTGCGGCCGAGCCCGGCTTGATCCGCGAAGTGGCGGCGGGCGGCCACGAGATCGCGCTGCACTCCTGGGATCACAAGCCGCTGACCGCCATCACGCCGGCGCGCTTTCGCGACGACACCGTGCGCGGGCGCGCGCTGCTCGAAGACCTCATCGGCCAGGCGGTGCAGGGTTATCGCGCACCAATCTTTTCCCTGACGCCGGCCTCGCGCTGGGCGGTCGGCATACTCGCGGAACTGGGATTCCATTATTCATCCAGCGTGCTGGCCGCGCGCCATCCTTTATATGGCTACCCGGGTTTGCCCACGGCGCCGTTTCAGTGGCCGGAAGGCCTGCTCGAGATCCCGGCGCCGCTGGCGCGGCTCGGGCCTTCGCGGCTGCCTTACCTCGGCGGCTTCTACCTGCGCTACCTGCCCTTGCCCTTGATCCAATGGCTGCGGGAGCGCGCGCCGCGCGATGAACTGCCGTGGACCTATTGCCATCCTTACGACTTCGATGTCGACGAAGCCTACACGCCGATGCGCGATGCGGCGTGGTGGGTGAGCGTGCTGCTGTGGTGTCGCCGCCGCGGCACGCGCGCCAAGCTTGCCAAGCTATTGGCCGATGGTTGCGCGCCGCCCTTTGCCGAGCAACTGGCGCGCGGTGATTTCGCGCGCGCCGCACGCCTCGCCTGATCAGAACGCGTCGAAGTCGAGGAAGTTGAACAGCACGCGCTCGGCGCGCAGCTGTTGCACGGCGCGGTCGTGGGCGAACCAGATGAGACGCAGCGGCGAAGGGCGCAGGCGCGCGGGAATATCGATGGCGCCGCGCCTCTGCAAGGCGCCGCCCGGCGCGAGCCCGATGACGACCGCCGGGCGCGGCACGAGCCGGCGCGCCGCCGCGAGCGTCACGCCGGCACGCGGGATCACGGCGCGGGCGCGCAGCAGCGGCGTGCCCGACGCGCCTTCCACCACCAGGCTGTCCGGCGTGGCGTCGACGATGGCGAGGCGATTGCTCGGGTTGGCCATGCGCCAGGCCAGCGTGGCATCGCTCCAGGCATGGGCGAGCTCGGCGTAGTCCAGCGCGCGGCGCGCATCGAGCCGACACGGCAGCCACTCCAGCCAGGCGTCGAGGCCGGCAACATTCTGAAAGCCGAGCTTGTTGACGAAGGCGTCGACGGAATTCTGGTTGGCGACACCGATCACGCCGGCATGGCCGGCGGCGGCCGATTGCGCAATGACGTGTTCGGTGAGCGGTTTTCAGCACGCCGCGCCCGCGCTCCGCGGGATGCACGGCAATGTTCATGATGACGGTCACGAGCCGCGTTTCGCCGCGCAGCGTGACGCGCGCCGGAATGCCGGTCAGATGGCCGACCAGCTGCGCGTCCGACCACGCGTTGCAGATGAGCGGTGCGCCCAGCGGGTTGGCGTAGTACTGCCAACGCAGGAAGGCTTCGGAAAATTTATGCGCGCCGGGAAAGCCCAGCGCCATCAGCGCAACGGTGGCGGCGAGGTCGTGCGCTTCGCCGGCGCGGACCGCCAGCGTGCTCATGGGGCGGCGGCCTTGGCGAGCGTGCGGCGGCGTAGTGGCAGGCGCTCGAGCTGCATGCCCATGGCCAGCGCCAGCGGCGGCAGGAACAACAGGTTGTACCGAGGAATGCTGACCGACACCGCGGCCTGGAACAGGCACAGGAACAGCGCCGGCAGACACAGCAGCAGGAAATCCGCCTGGCGCGAACGCCAGCCGCGCCACAGCGCGAGCGCGGCGCACAGCCACGCGACCAGGCCCCAGCTCTTGCCGATGAAGATGCCGCGCCAGGCCAAGGCCAAGCTCGCACGGCCATGCTCTAGCGGACGTGACAGCACTTCGTTGCGCAGCAGCGTGCCGACCTCGCTCTTCACCACGCCGCGTTGCATGTCGGCGCGCATGCGCGCGACGCCCTGGCGGTAGAACGTGTGGGGCTCGTCCCAGCCCAGCCGCGCAAACGACGCGGGCGGCAGAAGCCTGCGTGCCAGCGAATCGCCGAAGTCCGGCAGCCAGTAGATGAAGGCCGCGCCGAACTCGGCGAGCGTCATGTCGTTGTAGGCAAGCCGTTGCAGCAGCGAACGGCCGCCATAGTCGCCGCCGCTCAGGGCCAGGCGATCGAATTCGATTTGATTGCGCACCAGCCACGGCAGGGTCACGAGCGCACCCATGCCACACATCAACAGCAGCGCCGCGCCACCGCGTCGCCAGCGCGGCACGCTCATGCGCAGCAGCGCAAGCGCGGTGCTTGCGAGCAGCAGGTACCAGAATGACGGACGCGTCAGCGCCAACAGGCCGAGCGCCAGGCCGGCCAGCAGCAAGGGCCAGGCCGTGCCATGGCGTTTGATATGCAGGGCGAGCGCCAGCGTGAACAGGCCGCCCAGGGGCAAGGTCAGCGCTTCGGTCAGCATCACGGGCGCGAACTCCGGCACGATGCCGGCGCCGAGCGCCGCCAGCCACGCCGCCCACGCGCACAAGGGGCGTGCGGTCCACACGTAGGCGGTGGCCCACAGCAGGGTCAGCGTCAGCACCAAGAGCGCGGTCTGCAGGTGCACGAGACTGTACCAGGCATGCGGACAGCCCGCGCCGCGCGCATCGCCATGGGCATCCAGCACGCACACCAGGGTGTCGCGCAGCGCGTCATCGGCGCGCATCACCTGCGCCACCAGCCACGGGTAGAGCGGCGCGACGTCCATGGCCGGCGTCGGTGCGTGCGTCGCGTCGCGATAGCGCCCGAACACGCCGAACTCGTGCAGGCCGAGCGCAAGCTGCGCGTAGACGCGCGCATCGGAACGCGGCGCATCGGCCGGCGGCTGCGCCGCCACCATCACGAACAACGCGATGCCGCCCAGCAGGCTGGCGAGCGCGAGGTGCAGCGCAAGCGCGCCGCGCGACAGCGTCAAGGTGGAGGGCAGGCGGGTCATGAACGATGGAGAGGAAGGAGGGCGATGTGCGACGTCGAGCCGCCGCACATCATTCACCGCGAGGCGTGCGACCGGGGCCGCACACCGCGGTTCATCAATACACGATCACGCCGCGCGCGTTGACGCCCTTCTCCAGGTCGGCGAAGGCTTCCGGTGCTTCGTCGATGGTGTAGGTGCGGGTCACGAGCCGGTCGAGGTCGAGCTTCTTCTGGCGATACAGGTCGAGGTACATCGGGAAGTCGACCTTGAAGTTGGCGCTGCCGTACATGCAACCGCGGATGGTCTTGGCGGTGAACGGCACGATCATGGCGTTGAAGGAGAAGCGGTCATCGGCGCGACCGACACCCACCAGCACCGTCATGCCGCCCATGCGCGTGGCCTTGAAGCAGGCTTCGACGAGCTTGCCCATGCCGACCACTTCAAAGGCGTAATCGACGCCGATGCCGTTGGTCATGTCCAGCACCTGCTTGAAGGCATCGGTCTTGGGATCGATGACGTCGGTGGCGCCGAACGAGCGGGCGAGTTCCATGCGCTCGGCGGAAAGATCGACGGCGATGATCTTGGCCGCGCCGGCAATGCGCGCGCCTTGGATGACGTTGAGGCCGACACCGCCGCAACCGAACACCGCGACGGTCGAGCCGGGCTTGACCTCGGCGGTCTTGATGGCGGCGCCGACGCCGGTGGTGACGCCGCAGCCGACCAGAGCGGCGGCCTTGAAATCATGGCTCTTGTCGATCGACACCACGCACACCGAAGGCACCACGCAGTATTCGGCCATGTTGCCGAGGAAGGACATCACGGTGATTTCCTTGCCGTCGAGCTTGACGCGGCTGGTGCCGTCGATGAGGCCGCCGTGCGGCTTGTTCTGCGCGCACAGGTGCGGTTCATGGTGATCGCAGAAATAGCAATTGCCACAGTTGGGCACGAACGACAGCACCACGTGGTCGCCGGGCTTGACGTTGGTCACGCCTTCGCCCACTTCCTCGACGATGCCGGCGCCTTCGTGGCCGAGCACCGAGGGCAGCTTCCAGCGGATGGTGCCGTTGATGATGGAAAGGTCCGAGTGGCAGATGCCGGTGGCCTTCATCTTGACCAGGACTTCGCCGGTCTTGGGCTTGTCGAGGGTGACATTGGCCACGGAAAATTCATTGACTGCGTGTGCGACTACCGCCTTCATAACGGTCGGACCTCCTCAGGAACTGGAACTATTGAAACGGGCTGGGTGGAAGGGCGCGAGTCTAGCGTGTTTTCCACCCAGCCGTGAGCGGCTCAGGCCGCCTTGCGTCGGCGCGCCAGCGCCAGCAAGCCGAACGCGGGGGCGAACAGCCACGCGGCGCCCGGCAGCGGCACCGGCGTCGGCTCGAAGGCCGCCGCGAACACGTCCGCCACCAGGGCGTGCACGCCGGTGGTCGGGTGCACGCCATCCCAGAACACGTGGCTGGACGGGTCCGCGCAGGCGCTGTCGTCGAACAGGTCGTCGACGCAGGGCGTGGTGGTGTCGGTAAAGCCCAGCGCCGCGGCGTTGGCGAGCAGGGCGTTGAAGGCGCCGAAGATGTCGACCACGTGGACCTTGCCGCCGCCGCCCGCGGCGAGGCTCACAAGGCCGTTGTTGAATGCCAGCGTCGCGCCAGTGAGTTCAGGGGAACGGCCAGTCGCGATGCCGCTCGGCGTGCGCCCGAGATCGGGCAGGTTGCCGACGAACACGTCGACCGCGCCGAGCGCGAGCAGTTGATCGATGGCGTTGCCGACGTTCGTGAGCGAAATCGGCACCACGTCCAGCGGCGAGGCGAAGCCGATACTGACCGCGTTGTTGATGTCGTTGGCACCGATCCACAGCGCGAAAGCGGTGTTCTGGCCGGTGACGTTTGGCACCAAGGGCAGCTGGGCGTTGAGGCCCGTGGCGGCATTGGCGAGCAGGCCGCCGAACAGCGGCACGGCGCTGAAGTCATCATCACCGGCGTTGTCGCGGCCGTTGATGACGCCGGAGAACGCGCCGCCCATGGCGGCATTGCCGATGGCGATACCGGGATGGCTCGCCGCATAGTACTCGGCCCACACCGGGCCATTGCTGAAGCGGCCCGGGAAGTAAGGCTCGTTCGGCTCCGCGAAGAAACCGAAGCTCGCACTCGACAGTGCGCTGAACAGCCGCCCCGTGTCGGACAGGCTGTCGCCCAGTATGCCGAGGGTGGAAAAGGCGGCGTGGGCCGGCATCTGGCAGGCGGCCAGTGCTAGCCCTAGGAATGCGGAACGAATCTTCATGGTGTACCTACCTTGGTTCGAGAATGAAACCGGGTACTGAATATAGCACCGCGAGCGCACGCCACCGTTCGCATTGGCCGTCGCCCTTGGCTAGAATCGTGACTCGCTCCCGGGTTCGGCGCCGACTTTCGCGTTGGGTCGGGCGTGGTGCGTGGGCAAACAACGATGGAGGCGACGACGGTGATTCGAGCAAGCAACATCCTGCGTGTCGGATTCGCGCTGGCCGCGTGGTGCGGCGCAGCCCTGGCCGCCGACCCGATTCCGCCCGAGAAAATCGGCGTGGCCCCGGCGCCCGCGGCGACCCCCCATCGGCTGTACCTGACGGACCTGCAGATTGCGCACATCACCGATGGCCTGGTGCACATCGTCGACGGTCAGTCCTTCAAGTACCTCGGCATGTTCTCCACCGGCCTGTTCGGCATCACGGCGCTCAGTGCCGACAGCTCCGAGATGCTGGTTGCCTCCACCTACTACAGCAAGCGCAATCGCGGTGACCGCTTCGACCAGCTCGAGGCTTACGACACCAAGACCTTCGCGCTCAAGAAAGAAATCCAGATCCCGGCCAAGCACGCCATGGCGCTACCCTACAAGGGCACCATCGCGCCGTCGGTCGACGACGCCTGGGTGTTCATCCAGAACGCCACGCCGCTGTCGTCGGTGACGGTGGTCGACCACAAGGCCTGGAAGGTCACCGCCGAGATCCCGACGCTGGGCTGCTGGATCGTGCTGCCATCGCAGAGCAACCCGCGCCGCTTCGCGACCCTGTGCGGCGACGGCACGCTGGTCACCGTGACCTTGAACGAGAAGGGCGACAGCGCCACCCAGGCGCGCAGCGAGAAGCTGTTCGACGCCGACAAGGACCCCTTGTTCGTGCAGGGCGAGCGCGTCGGCGACAGCTATTACTTCGTGTCCTACGAAGGCAACGTCAAGGTCATCAATGTCGCCGGCGACACCGCCAAGCTCGAAGACAGCTGGTCGCTGGTCGACGACGCGGACAAAAAGGCCGGCTGGAAACCGGGCGGCTACCAGCTGCAGGCCGTGCATGCACAGACCAAGCGCCTGTACGTGGGCATGCATGACGGCGCCAAGAACGGCAGCCACAAGAATCCGGCCAAGGAGATCTGGGTGTTCGATCTGGCCACCAAGAAGCGCATCCAGCGTGCGCCGGGCTCGAATTCCATCGCCATGGCCCTGACCAAGGAAGCCAAGCCCACGCTCTATGCCTATGACGGCATGAATCTCAATTTCGTGCGCTACGAGACAGCGCCGGAATTGAAACCGGTGGCGAGCGGCGACAAGGTCGGCGATTTCGCGGGCCTCGTCGAGACCCATTGAGCCCATGTCCCTGGACCCGGTGGTGACGCATCTCGTGGCGGCGGCGCTCGCCATGCTGCTGCTGATCGGCGCGTGGCAGAAGCTGCGCGACCAGCTGGCGTTTCGCACCGCGCTCGAAGCCTATGACATCGTGCCGGCCAACAGCCTGTCGGCGCTCGCCGCATGGCTGCTGCCCTGCGCCGAAGTGCTGGCCGCGGTGGCGCTGGTGGTCGATCGCACGCGTGGCTATGGCGTGGCCCTGGCCGCGCTGCTGCTGTGCGTGGTGACGGCCGCCGTGATCGTCAACCTGCTGCGTGGCCGCACCGATCTCGGCTGCGGCTGCGGCGGCATCGAAGATGAACAGACACTGTCCTGGGCACTGGTGGCGCGCAACGGCGTACTGCTGCTGTTGCTGGCGGTAGTGGCGATGGAGCCTGCCGCGCGCGACCTCAACGGGCTCGATTACCTGACGGTCGCGGCCGGCGCCTGTGCGCTCTATGGCCTGTATGCGATGGTCAATCAATTGCTCGCCAACCAGCCGCGCCTCGCGCGCCTGAGGACGCTCGCATGAACGAGGCCTTGCTGGTGGCGGTGGTGGTGCTGTGGATCCTGGTCATCGCGCTGGTGGTGGCGGTGTTCGCGCTGGCCCGCCAGATCGGCGTGCTCTACGAACGCGTGGCGCCGATGGGCGCGCTCATGATGGACGAGGGCCCGAAGGTCGGCGACCTCGCGCCGGTGTTCAACCTGGCGACGCTGGCCGGGCCGCGCGTGCAGGTCGGCGCGCCGGGCACGCACAGCACCCTGGTGTTCTTCGTCTCGCCCACCTGCCCGGTGTGCAAGAAGCTCATTCCGGTGCTGCGCTCGTCGGCCAAGGTCGAAAGCGCGTGGCTGCGCATCGTGCTGGCCAGCGACGGTGATGAAGCGCGCCAGCGCGCCTTCTACGAGAAGGCTGAACTCGGCGATTTTCCCTACGTGCTCTCCACCGATCTCGGCATGGCCTACAAGGTCGGCAAGCTGCCGTTCGCGGTCTTGATCGATGAACAGGGACGGGTGCGCGCCAAGGGCCTCATCAATTCGCGCGAGCAGTTGGAAAGCCTCTTCACGGCCAAGGATCTGGGCGTGGAGTCGATTCAGGAATATTTGCAGAAAGCATAACCACGAGTGGGGACCCGCTTATGAAATGGTTCGACGAGTTTATCGAGCGTCAGACGCGCGCCGTGGCGCAAAAGACCTCGCGGCGCAGTGCGTTGACGAAAATCAGCCGCGCGCTGGTCGGAACCGCGTTCCTGCTGCCGGTGTTGCCGTTCGCGCGCGTGGCCCAGGCCGCCCACGGCGGCGGCGCCGCGCCCGATACCAAGCTCGATCCCATGAACGACACCCACTGCGAATACTGGCGCTATTGTTCGCTGGACGGTTTCCTGTGTACCTGCTGCGGCGGATCGACCACGCAGTGCCCGCCGGGGACACAGGCCTCGTCGGTGACCTGGATCGGCACCTGCCACAATCCTGACGATGGTCGCGACTACATCGTCAGCTACAACGACTGCTGCGGCGTCGCGTCCTGTGGTCGCTGTTTCTGCAATACCAACGAAGGCGAGCGCCCCGGCTACCGGATGTCGGTGCACAACGACGTCAACTGGTGCATGGGCAACGAGAGCAGCATCTACCACTGCACGGTGTCGGTGGTGCTGGGTGTATCGGGCGGCGCCGGCTGAACGTGCGCCTCCGTCGTTTTCCGCCGGTCGCGGCCCTGCTCGTCGCGACCCTCGTCGCGACCCTCGCCGCGAGCGTCGCGGCCGGACCTTCCGTGCAGACTGCCCACACCACGCCCGCCGAACTCGATTACCTGCAATTCTGCTCTGGCTGCCATCAGGACGATGGTGGCGGTAGCGTCGCCAACCACGTGCCGCGTCTGCCGGGCAGCGTCGGCCATTTCGCCCGCACCGCCGAGGGGCGGGCCTTCCTGATCCAGGTCGGCGGCGTGGCCCAGGCGCCGATCTCGGACGCGGCGGTGGCGGCGCTGTTGAACTGGATGCTGCCGGCATTCGACGGCGCCAACCTGCCGCAAGACTTCGCGCCCTACAGCGCCGCCGAAGTTGCCAAGGCGCGGGCCGTGCGTCCGGGCGACCTCGCGGCGGCGCGCGCGGTGATCGCGGCGCAGCTCCGTGCACAGGGCATCGAGGTCGCGAAGTACTGACCGCGTCGCCTTCCGCGCAGTTCGCTTCTACCTCGATGGATAGCGGATTTCCCTAGTACATTTCCACATTTAGCGCGCTTCAAAGCCTTGGCAGGTCGCGACCATACGGCGTAGAATCTCGGCCCGTTCTCGCATGTCGTACCCACCGGGATTGGACAGCCATCCCGCACGGAGGAGTGGCGATTGAAGCCCACAGATATCGGTAATCCCAACTACTTTCACAAAGTCGTTGACTGTCAGTGGGCCTGCCCGGCCCATACCCCTGTCCCCGAATACATTCGCCTGATCGCGGCCGGCCGTTACGCCGACGCCTACATGGTCAATTGGAAGTCGAATGTGTTCCCCGGCATTCTCGGTCGCACCTGCGACCGTCCCTGCGAACCGGCCTGCCGGCGCGGGCGTGTCGAGGAAGAGCCGGTCGCCATCTGCCGCCTGAAGCGCGTCGCCGCCGACTACAAGGGCGACGTCAGCGCGCGCATGCCAGCGCCGGCCGCAAGCAAGAACGGCAAGCGCGTGGCCTGCATCGGCGGCGGCCCGGCCTCGCTGACGGTCGCGCGCGATCTCGCGCCGCTCGGCTACGACGTCACGGTCTACGACGGCGCCGAACGCGCCGGCGGCATGATTCGCAGCCAGATCCCGAAATTCCGCCTGCCCGAGGAAGTGATCGACGAAGAGGTCGGCTACATCCTGAACCAGGGCGTCAATTTCAAGAGCGGCGTGTGGGTCAACTCGCTGAAGGACATCCTGGCGGAAAAATACGACGCGGTGTTCGTCGGCACCGGCGCACCGCGCGGCCGCGATCTGAACATCCCGGGTCGCAAGGAAGCCGCCGAGCACATCCACATCGGCATCGACTGGCTGTCGTCGGTCGCTTTCGGCCACATCGACAAGATCGCCAAGCGCGTCATCGTGCTCGGCGGCGGCAACACCGCGATGGACTGCTGCCGTTCTTCCAAGCGCCTCGGCGGCGAGGAAGTCACGGTCATCGTGCGTTCCAGCTTCGAGGAAATGAAAGCCTCGCCGTGGGAAAAGGAAGACGCCCAGCACGAAGGCATTCCGATTCTGAACTTCATGGTGCCGAAGACCTTCGAGCACGACAACGGCAAGCTGACCGGCATGACCTTCGAAACCGTGCGCGCCGAGTACGACGCCAAGGGTCGCCGCTCGCTGGTGCCTACCGGTGAAGCGGACAAGTTCGTACCCTGCGACGCGGTGCTGATCGCGGTCGGCCAGGAGAACGCCTTCCCCTGGATCGAACGCGACATCGGGCTCGAGTTCAACGAATGGGACATGCCCAAGCTCAACGAAGCGACCTTCCAGTCCACCATCCCGAACGTGTTCTTCGGCGGTGACGCGGCGCTCGGTCCCAAGAACATCATCTGGGCCGTCGCCCATGGTCACGACGCCGCGGTCTCGATCGACAAGTTCCTGAACGGCGATGTGCTCGAGGATCGCCCGCTGCCGGCCGTGGCCGTGACCTCGCAGAAGATGGGCATCCACGAGTGGAGCTACGACAACGATGTCTCCAACGACCATCGTTTCAAGGTGCCGCTGAAGGATCTCAAGCAGGCGCTAGCCAATATCAAGGTCGAGGTCGAACTCGGCTTCGATCAGAAACTGGCGCTGGCCGAAGCCGAGCGTTGCTTGAACTGCGACGTGCAGACCGTCTTCACCGACAAGCTGTGCATCGAGTGCGATGCCTGCGTCGACATCTGCCCGGTCGATTGCATCAACTTCACCGCCAACGGCGAGGAAGTCGAGGTGCGTTCGCGGCTGCGCGCGCCATCCACCGAGAAGTCCCAGGATCTCTACGTGTCCGGTCCGCTCAAGACCGAGCGCGTGATGATCAAGGACGAGAACGTCTGCCTGCATTGCGGCCTGTGTGCCGAGCGCTGCCCGACGGGCGCCTGGGACATGCAGAAATACCTGATGGAGATGGAACATGCAGGACCGGGCTGCCGCGGCAAGCGCGCCGGCGCCCGCGCGGCCTGATCGGAGCCTTGCAAACCACATGAAGAAGCAACTCGCAGCGGTCAACGACTTCGTCGTCAAGTTCGCCAACGTCAACGGCTCGGGCTCGGCCTCGGCCAACACGCTGTTCGCCAAGTCCATCATGCGCATGGGTGTGCCGGTCAGCCCGCGCAACATCTTTCCGTCCAACATCCAGGGCCTGCCGACCTGGTACGAAGTGCGGGTGTCGGAGCGCGGCTGGCTGGGGCGCCGTGGCGGCGTCGATCTGATGGTCGCCATGAATCCCCAGACCTGGAACGAGGACGTCAAGGAAATCGCCGCCGGCGGTTACCTGTTCTACGATTCCACCAAGCCCATGCCGGCCTCCAAGTTCCGTGATGACATCACCGTCATCGGCATGCCGCTGACCCAGATCTGCAACCGCACCTATACCGATGCGCGCCAGCGTCAGCTGTTCAAGAACATCATCTATGTCGGCGCGCTGTCGGCGCTGCTGGACATCGACCCGGAAGCGATCAAGAAGCTGATTGCCGAGCAGTACCGCGGCAAGGAAGCGCTGCTCGATTCCAACATCAAGGCCTTCGAGATGGGCCGCGATTACGCGCGCGCCGAGTTCAAGTGCCCGATAGGGCTGCGCTGCGAAGCGCGCGACGCGGTCGGCGACCAGATCTTCCTGGAAGGCAACAGCGCGGCGGCCTTGGGCGCGGTCTATGGCGGCGCGACGGTGTGCGCCTGGTATCCGATCACGCCGTCGTCCTCGGTGGCCGAGGCCTTCGAGCGTCACTGCAAGAAATTCCGTCGCGAGCCGGAAACCGGCGACGCGCGTTTCGCCATCATCCAGGCCGAGGACGAACTCGCCTCGATCGGCATGGTGATCGGCGCGGCCTGGAACGGCTCGCGCTCTTTCACCGCGACCTCCGGCCCGGGCATCTCGCTCATGCAGGAGTTCATCGGTCTCGCCTATTTCGCCGAGATCCCGGCGGTCATCATCGACGTGCAGCGCGGCGGTCCGTCGACCGGCATGCCGACCCGCACCCAGCAGTCGGATGTCTTGTCCTGCGCCTACGCGTCCCACGGCGACACCAAGCACGTGTTGCTGTTCCCGGAAGACCCGCGCGAAGCCTTCGAGCTGACGGCACTGGCCTTCGACTATGCCGACCGCCTGCAGACGCCAATCTTCGTGATGTCCGATCTCGACATCGGCATGAACGAGCGCCTGTGCAAGCCGCTGTCCTGGGATGACAGCAAGCTCATCGATCGCGGCAAGGTCATGACCGAGGAAATGCTCGACGCCGGCACGGCCTTCGGCCGCTACCTCGACGTCGACGGCGATGGCATTCCCTATCGCACCTATCCTGGCACGCACCCGAAGTCGGGCGCCTATTTCACGCGCGGCACCACCAAGGACCGCATGGCGAAATACAGCGAGGCGGGCCCGGACTACATCGAGAACATGGAGCGCCTGCTCAAGAAGTTCGAGACCGCCAAGAGCATCCTGCCGGCGCCGGTGCGTCATGCCAACAAGGTCGCGACGCGGATCGGCGTCATGTACTACGGCTCGACTTCGCCGGCCATGGAAGAAGCCTTCGAACTGCTGCAGGAAGACGGCATCGTGGTCGACGGTCTGCGCATCCGCGCCTTCCCCTTCCACGAGGACGTCGAGAAGTTCGTGGCCGCGCACGACATGGTGTTCCTGGTCGAACAGAACCGCGATGCGCAGCTGCGCACCCTGCTCATGACCGAGTGCGAGATGGACCCGGCCAAGCTCACGCCGGTGCTGCACTACGATGGCACGCCGATCACGGCGCGCTTCATCGCCGGCGCCATCGGCGCCAAGCTCGGTGCGAAGAACGCCCAGGCGCAACGCAGCGCCGCTGGTAACTGACAAGGCAGCAAACGCATGACCTACATCGCCAAACCCAAGCTCAATCACCCGCAGGCCGCGATCAATACGCTCGGCTTCACGCGCCGCCATTACGAGGGCACGATCTCGACGCTGTGCGCCGGCTGCGGCCACGACTCGATCAGCGGCGCCATCATCCAGGCCTTCTTCGAGCTGTCCATCGAGCCGCACCGCGTGGCCAAGCTGTCCGGCATCGGTTGCTCGTCCAAGACCCCGACCTACTTCCTCGGCGGATCCCATGGCTTCAACAGCGTGCATGGCCGCATGCCGTCGGTGCTGACCGGCGCCAACCTCGCCAACCGCGATCTGATCTACCTCGGCGTGTCGGGCGACGGTGACTCGGCGTCCATCGGCTTTGGCCAGTTCGCCCACTCCATTCGTCGCGGCGTGAACATGCTGTACGTGGTGGAGAACAATGGCGTGTATGGCCTCACCAAGGGCCAGTTCTCGGCCACCGCCGACCAGGGCTCGAAGTCCAAGAAGGGCGCCATCAACAGCGATTCGCCCATCGATCTCGTCAGCGTCGCCATGCAGCTCGGCGCGACTTTCGTCGCGCGCAGCTTCTCCGGTGACAAGACCCAGCTGGTGCCGCTCTTGAAGGCAGCCATCCAGCACAAGGGCGCGGCTTTCATCGACGTGCTGTCGCCGTGCGTGGCGTTCAACAACCACGGTGGTTCGACCAAGAGCTACGACTACCTGCGCGAGCACAACGAAGCGGTCAATCGCCTCGACTTCATTCCGAAGCGCGAGGAGATCACCACCGATTACGCGCCCGGCACGGTCGAAGACATCGAGCAGCACGACGGCAGCGTGGTGCGCCTGCACAAGGTCGCCGAGGATTACGATCCTTACGACCGCATTGCCGCCATGAACTACCTGCAGGCCCATGCCGCGCGTGGTGAACTGGTGACCGGCCTCTTGTATCTCGACCGTGAGCCCGAAGATCTGCATTCGCATCTCGGCACGGTCAAGGCGCCGCTCAACACGCTCGGCGACAAGGAACTGTGCCCCGGCGCCAAGGCGCTGGATGCCATCAACGCGTCCCTGCGTTGACTGAAACGGGCACGGGCGCTCTGCCCGTGCCTGGTAGACCTTCGCGCGGGTCTTGCCACTCAGTGACTGAATGTCAGACTGAAGTCTGACCCACAATCTTCGGGGACGGCCCTTTGTGGGTCAGACTTCAGTCTGACATTGCTCGATATCTTCCCGTTATTGGTCGATCCATACCATCGATGACGGGTTCCTGCCCGCGCATTGCGCGGCGCACTTTCACGCGCTTGATCCCCGTCAAGTCTGTCCCGCGCTGATCCCTTACCAATACCGTGGTGCGGGCTTGTCCGCGCGTAGCGAAGGGGAGAGGCGCATGAGAACCAGCTATCGGACCGGATTGGGGTGTTTGACCTTGCTCGCCGTCGGCGTCGCGCAGGCGGGCACGCTCGAGGGCACGGTACGTGTCGCCGACCAGCCGCTGGCGGGCGCGATGGTGAGCCTCGCCAACGGCCAGGGCATGACCGACTCGGCATACAGCGACGCGAACGGCCATTACGTCCTGAGCACGCGCCTCGACGGCGCGCTCAAGCTGCGCGTGCGCAAGCGCTATCACAAGGACGAGCTCAGCGATGTATCGTTGGCGGCCGATGCGCAAAGCAAACTCGACTTCACGCTCGCGCCGCTCACCGACGCCAAGGAATTGTCCGACGACCATCCGTCGCTGTCGCACTTCGCGCAGATCGATTTCGACAAGGATGAAAAAGCGCCCTTCTCGCGCGCCAACTTCACGCGCGACTGCCTGAGCTGTCATTCCATCGGTAATCTCACCACGCGCTGGCCGCGTCCGCCCGAAGGCTGGGTGCCGACCGTGCAGCGCATGCATGGCTATCTCGGCAATGCCGACATGGACTTGATCAAGCTGCGCGCCGAGCGCCTGTCCAAGGCCATGGACGGACGGCTGGTCAATTCACGGCCCGAAGTGCCCTACGACGCCTTGTTGGCGCAGGCCACGGTCCATCAATACCGGCTGCCCGATACCGTGGTGCCGCACGACGCCGAGTACTCGCCGACCTACGACAAGGTCTATCTTTCCGAGATGTTCGCCGGCGAAGTGTTGGAGACCGATCTCAAGAGCGGCAAGACCCTGCATTTCAAACTGCCGGATGACGGCGAAAAGGCCGGCGGTGAATTCACGCGCCGCGGCATGCCGGCGCCCTATGGCCTGACCATCGCACGCGCGCCCCACAGTCTCGCCGAGGGGCCGGACGGCAAGATCTATCTGACCGATTCGATTGGCGCCGGCATCACGGTGTTCGATCCGAAGAGCCATGCCATGAAGAGCTACCAGGTTGGCGGTGGCGCGCTCTATCCGCACACCGTGCGCGCCGCCAAGGACGGCATCATCTGGTTCACCATCGCGATGTCCAACCAGGTCGGGCGCTTCGATCCGAAGACCAAAACCAGCAAGGTCATCACCTTGCCGCCGACGCCGGCCTTGAGTGCCTCGGGCGGACCGATACCCTACGGCATCGACGTGAGTCCGACCGACGGCAGCGTGTGGTACTCCAAGCTCGCCTCCGACAAGATCGGCCGCATTGACGCCGCGACCCTGGAAGTGAAGGAATTCGATTCACCGGTGCGCGGGCCGCGCCGCCAGCGCTTCGATGCGCAAGGCCAATTGTGGGTGACAGGCTTTTCCGAGGGCGCGATTGCGCGCATCGATGTCGCGAGCTGGAAGGCCGAAATCTTCCCATTGCCGCGCTATGCGCCGAACGAGATCCCGGCGCCCTATGCGCTGGCCATCAACCCGGCCACGCAGGAAGTGTGGGTGAACGACACCATGCTCGATCTCGCCTGGCGTTTCCTGCCCAAGGAGAAACGATTCGTCGCCTACCCGATGCCGCTCAAGGGCACTTATACGCGCGACTTCAGCTTTACGCCCGACGGCTGGGCCTGCACCGCCAACAACCCGATACCGGCGACCGCGCTGGAAGGCGGCACGCCGGAACTGGTGTGCATCGATCCGGGCAAGGCGGCGAGCAGCGTCGCGGTCAGCGCGCGCTGAGCGCCATGGCCAGGCAAGCCGGCACGGCGGCGAGGCTGGCGCTCGTGCTG
Source organism: Pseudomonadota bacterium (assembly GCA_016719885.1). Taxonomy (NCBI): domain Bacteria; kingdom Pseudomonadati; phylum Pseudomonadota; species Pseudomonadota bacterium. Next base: position 28,474 of record JADJYF010000027.1, read on the forward strand.
TGCGCGGCGCTGTCGTCGTCGGCGCCCGCCAACGCGGCGGACGACGCGCAGGCGTCGGGCGCGGCGCCTTGCGTGCGCGACGCCGACAGCGGCCTCCTGTGGGCGGCCAGGCGTCACGACGGCGGTCTCAATGATCGCCGCTGGACCTATACACCCTACGACGGCAACCCCGCCACCAACGGCGGCTACGCCGGCTATCGCGATGCCACCAGTGGTGAGTGTCCGCGCGATCTCATGCAGGGGCGGTCCTGCAATACCGAAGCCTATATCGCGGCGGTCAACGCCAGCGCACTGTGCGGCTATCGCGATTGGCGCCTGCCGACCTATACCGAGCTGGCCGCCATCGCCGGCCGCACCAGCAGTACGGCGACGCCCTCGGCGGAGCTGCCGTTCGCCGACATCGAGGAAGGCTGGTACTGGACAGCGGTGGCCAAGGTCGGCATCACGTCCTTCTCGCGCGTGGTGCTGCTGCCGCCGCGCGCACGGCCGCGTTTCTACGACGGCAGCTACCTCGTCATGGCCGTGCGCGGACCGACTGCCAGCGAGCCCGCGCCCAGCCCCGGCGCCGGTTCAAGCTCAAGCAGGTAGGTGGCTGGCCGCTAGAACCCCGCATGGATGCGCGGCAATCAGGATGGCGAACGGATGCACGGGAGCTCGATCCCGTCCCGCCTGAGGCCGCCCTGGCGGCCGTGCTCCCCGGTCCGGCACCGCGCATCGACGCTTTGCGCCTGAAACGCGTCGAACTGCTGCATGGGCAGATGCCCAGCACCATCATCGGCTCGCTGACGACCGGTCTGCTGGTCGTGGCACTGTTGCATTCGTTCGACGCCGGGCTGCCGCTGGTCAGCTGGTTCGCCATGCTCGGCGCCATCTCGCTGCTGCGCAGCCTGCAGGTGCTGCGCTATCGCGCCTCCAGCGGCGACAGCACCCGCATCGAACGCTGGCGGCGCGCGTTCATCGTCTCCAATTTCGCGGTCGGCTGCGTGTGGGGCAGCCTGGTCAGCGTGCCGAATCTCGACGATATCCGCCAGGCGGCGGCCGTCATCGTGGTGCTGGGGGGCGTGATGGGCACCTCGAGTGTGCTGTACGCGGCCTCGTTTCGTGCCTTTCTCGCTTTCACGCTGCCGATCATGGCGGCCATGCTGGCGGTCGTTTCCCAACACCCGGGCCTCGGCAGTTTCGTGCCCTTCCTCATCGTCTACGATGCGGCCGTGATTGTCGGTGCGCGACGCAATGCGCGCGCGCTGACGGAATCCCTATCGCTACAGCTCGAAAACGTCGAACTGCTGGACTCCCTGCAGGACGAGCGCGATCGCTTTCGCCTGTTGAATGCCGAACTCGAGTCGCGCGTCAGCGAACGCACCACCGAGCTGTCGACCAGCAACGAACTGCTGCAGCAGGAGATTGCCGAACGCGATCGCGTACAACAGAAACTGCTCCACCAGGCCAGCCACGACGCCCTGACCTCGCTGGTCAACCGCACGGAATTCGAGGCGCGCCTGCGCAAGGTGGTCTCGGACCGGCGCCGCTCGCGGCGACCGCATGCCGTGTGTTGCATGGATCTCGACCAGTTCAAGCTGGTCAACGACACCTGCGGGCATGGCGCCGGCGACGAGCTGCTGCGCCGACTGTCCGGCATGATGCAGGCCCAGGTGCGCACCGGCGACGTGCTGGCGCGCCTCGGTGGCGACGAATTCGGCATCCTGCTGTACGACGCGGGCTTGAACGAATCGATGCAGCTCATCGAACGGCTGCGCGACATGATCGAGAACTTCACCTTCCTGTGGGAGCGCCGCCAGTTCAAGGTCACCGCGAGTTTCGGCGTGGCCATCGTCACCGATGACTACGATTCGGTGACCGATGTGCTGCGCGACGCCGACACCGCCTGCTTCCTGGCCAAGGACCGCGGCCGCAACTGCGTGCATGTGCACGTGCAGGACGACGCCACGGTTTCCGAGCGCCGCCAGCAGATGGCCTGGATCAACCGCCTCGACGCCGCCATGGGCGACGGCCGTCTGTTGCTCGCGCGCCAGCCGATAGTCCACGGCGCCGGCCATGGCGCACCGCACTGGGAAGTACTGCTGCGCCTGCGCGACGAAGACGGCGATATCGTCACGCCGGGCTTTTTCCTGCCGGCGGCGGAACGGTTCGGCATGATGCCGCGCCTCGATCGCTTCGTGGTGGAGCGACTGACGGATTATCTCGCCGACGATCCCGACGGCGCCGATTGCTATGCCATCAACCTGTCGGGCGCATCGCTCGGCGACGAGCGCCTGCTGGCCTTCCTCATCGAGCGCGTCAAGCGTTGCCAGAACCCGGCACGGCTGTGCTTCGAGATCACCGAGACTTCGGCCATTTCCAACCTCACCGAGGTGCGCGAGATCATCGCCGAATTGCGTGGCCTGGGCTGCCAGTTCTCGCTCGACGATTTCGGCACCGGCATGGCCTCGTTCGACTACCTGCGATCGCTGCCGGTCGATTTCCTGAAAATCGATGGCAGCTTCATTCGCGACATCGCCGACAATCCCATCTCCTTGGCGATGGTGCGCGCGGTCAACGACATCGCCCACCTGATGGGCATGCGCACGGTCGCGGAGTTTGTCGAAACCCAGCAGATAGCGACGGTGCTGCGGGGCATAGACATCGATTACCTGCAGGGCTATGCCTTCGGTCGTCCGCGCTTCTTCATGCCCGGCGACTGCGACCACGAACAAGTGACCCACCTCGATACCGTGCAGTTCGTCGCCAACGGCTGAAGCGGCGACCTTGGCCCGGGCGGGCGAAGGGCCCTGGTCACAATTATCTCGACATTCGGCCGCGCCTGGCCGGCCTCGGCGGTGTTGCGATTGTTGGCAATAGCGCGCTATTACCTGCCAATCGCGCCTTGCCGCGACCACCCAGCCACACCCTCGATGTTGACGAGATAATTGTGACCAGGGCCCTTTGTTGACGCCGGTCAAATTTTCCGCGCCCGCGCCTACAGTCGTGGCGCCTGCTTACCGACACCCTCTCAAGGCGCCAGTCCCGGCGCCGTCTTCGCCGCGCGCGCCGCGCGCCGTCTCAGGGAGGAGAGCGTCACATGACCGCGTCATCGGCACCGTCCCAGCTCACCACGCCCATGGTCATCGACGCGGCTGGCGCCACCATGACCTTCGAGCCGGCGTTCGCGGCGTTTCCCCGTACCTTGTTACACCTCGCGCTGGACGGCGAGGCGGCCGAGGCCATGCTCGTGCATCTCGGCTACCGCGTGCGACGCGCGCCGGGCGAACTCGTGAGTCACGCGCGACGCATCCTGCTGGCCCATCGCCTCGGCGACGCCGCCACCAGCTGCGCGGCGCTGATCGATCTCGCCTGCGCGCTCGGTGACAAGGGCACGGCGCTGCGCCGCAGCCTGTTCGACGAAGTAGCCGACGCCCAGCCGCCCGCGCGCCGCGCGCTGCTCGAGGCCTTGCTAGCGCGCGCGCCCGATGTCCGTGAATGCGAGGCCGTGCACGCCACCCTGTTGCGTCCCGCCGTGAGCCCGGGTGCACTGCTGCGGCGCCTGCCGCGCAGCGGCGATGACGACTGAGCGCGGCGGCGTGGCCGACGGCGAGCGCACGCCGCTGGCGCTCGATCTGCTGGGCGCCAATCAACGTTTGCGCGACACCTTGGCGATGGTCTTTCACGGCCCGGCCAAGGCACGCTGCGCCTTGGCGCAGGGCGCGCAGGCCGATGCGGTGATCATCAATCTCGATGGCGTCGGCGCCGAGGCCGAATGGGCGCGCTACCGTGAACTGCATCCGCGGCGACCGGCCATCGTGCTGTCGCTCGACGCCGCGCCCCAGGCACACGCTCTCGCGGTGGTGCTGAAGCCGGTGCGCATCGAGCAATTCCTGGCGGCGCTGGATGCCGTCGACGCCGCGTTGCGCGCGCAAGCGGTGGCGCCGGAGCGCGATGCCGAAGCCGCACCGCCCACCTTGTTGTTGCCGACGCGCGACGCAGCGCGCGAGGCGCACGGCGGCGCCGAAGTGGTGGCCATCGACACGCCGACCGAAGTGCTCGCCGATGCGCCACGCGTCGCGCCGCATGCGGACGCCTGGCGCGCGGTATGTGGCGACGCGCCGGATGGCGATCTCGACGATCCGCGGCACAGCGCGACGCGCCGCTGCCATGACGGAATAGAACTGTTGAGCGTGTTGCAGCAGGCGCTGGCCATCGCGCATCGCGAACAGGTGACGATGGACGTGTGTCTCAACGACCAGCCCATCGCGCGTCTCGAGCTGGCGCGGGCGGAAGTCACGCGCGTCATTTCCTTGCAGCAATGGCAGGCCCTGTGCGGCACGGCGCTCGATGGCGCAAAGCTTGTATCGCGTCGCGCCGACGGCGCGGTGCTCGCGGGCGAGCAATGCGCCATCGAGGCGCTGCTGTGGCAAACGGCGGCCTGGAGCTACCGCGGCCGATTGCCGGCCGACACGCCGCTTGACCAGCGCATCTACCTGCGCCACTGGCCCAATCTCACGCGCCTGTTGCCGCTGCCCGACGCCTGCCGCATCGCCGCCCTGATGGTGCGCCACCCGATGCCGCTGGCGCGCGTGGCGGAAGCGCTGCGCATCCCGCAGCGCCACGTGTTTGCTTTCCATGGCGCGGCCAGCGCCATCGGCCTCATGGGCGTCGCGCGCCGTGAGGCCGATCACCTGCTCGCCGACGAGGTGCCCGCGCCCGACAGCCGTCGCGCCTTGCTGCAAGGCATCGCACGGCGTCTCGCCGACGACGGCAGCCAGGCGCAGAGCGTGCCATGAGCAGCAGCAACGCGCTGGCCAGCGGCAGCCACGTGCAGGAGTACCGCATCGACGCGGTGCTGGGCCAGGGCGCGTTCGCCATCACCTATCGCGGCTGGGATGAACATCTCAAAGCGATGGTCGCGATCAAGGAATTCTTTCCGGGCCAGATCATGGCGCGCGACGCCGATGGCGGCGTCAGCCTGAAACAGGCCGGCGACGCGGAACTGTTTGAATGGGGGCTGTCGCGTTTCGTCGCCGAAGCGCAGGTGCTGGCGCAGTTCCGGCACCCCAACATCGTGCGCGTGGTGCGTTACTTCGTGGCGCGCCGCACCGCCTACATCGTGATGGACTACGAGCAGGGCGAAAGCCTGGCCGAGCGCCTCGGCCGCGACGCCACGCCGATGCCTGAGCCGCTGCTGCGCGGCCTGTTCGTGGCCCTGTTGTCGGGCCTGCGCGAGGTGCACGCCAAGCGCTACCTGCACCGCGACGTGAAGCCCGGCAACATCTACCTGCGCGAAGACGGTTCGCCGGTGCTGCTGGATTTCGGCGCGGCGCGCATGGAGTTCGATTCGAGCCGCGGCGGCCAGCAGGTCAACGTGCTGACGCCTCGCTATGCGCCGGTCGAACAGTATGCGAGCGACGGCCGCCAGGGGCCGTGGTCGGATCTCTACGCGCTCGGCGCAACGCTCTACCGCTGCGTGACCGGTGAAGCGCCGGTCGATGCCTGGAAGCGTGCGCAGATCGCCGCCGCCGGCGGCGCCGATCCATTCCTTCCCGCCGTCGAACGCGCGGCGGGGCGCTACAGCAGCGAGCTGCTCGACGCCATCGACTGGTCGCTGGCGCTGCGCGCCGAGCAGCGCCCGCAGACGGCCGACGCGGTGCTGGCACGCCTCGGCGGCGTGTCGACCACGCGCGTCGGCGACGGAGCGAGCTTTGCCTACGTGCCGCGCCGCGCGCAACGCATCCATAAACTGGTGTTCGCCGGGCCGGTGGGCGCCGGCAAGTCGACCGCCATCGCGACCTTGAGCCACACGCCGGTCGTGGCGACCGAGCAACGCGCCACCGACATGACCGCCGACCGCAAGGCGCAGACCACGGTCGCCATGGATTTCGGCGTCATGAATCTCGCGGACGACGAGCGCATCCACCTGTACGGCTTGCCGGGCCAGGAGCGCTTCGACTTCATGTGGCAGATATTGGAAAAAGGCGCGCTTGGCCTGGTGCTGCTCATCGACAATTCGCGCCGCGCACCGCTCAGGGATCTCGCTTTCTATCTCGAGTCGTTCAAGGACCTGGTGGCTCGCACCCAGGTCGCGGTCGGCGTGACCTTCAGCGAGGCGCCATCCGCCACCACGCTCGACGACTACCACCTCTATTTTCAGCAACGTCGCGCCGAGCTCGGCTTGAATCCGCCTGTATTCGCGGTCGATGCGCGCGAGCGCGCCGACCTCGCCCTGCTGGTCGAGGCGCTGCTGTATTCCATCGACCCCGGCATTGAGAACTACGATGTCTGACTACCAATTGCTCTCGGATGTGCACGTGCACGTGACGCCGGCCGGCGCCTACTACGCGGCTTCGGCGCAGGAAGACGAAGCGGCACGACGCTTGTTGCATGCCATCCTCGCGCAGCCGCGCACGCCGCTGCTGGACATCGACAGCCTGTGCCGCTGGAGCGGGCAGTCATCGCGCGACGACGCGCTCGCGCTCCTGCATCGCATGCAGGTAGTGGGATGGTTGCGCGGCGCCGATGAAGCGCGCGATGCACCGGGCGCCCATCTCGAACAGGACATGCCGACGCTGCTCGCACGGCTGTCGGCGAGCCAGCGCGCGCTGCTGGCCGATGAGCAGGGACTGACGCTGGCGCTCAGCGGCTTCAGCCACGAAGCCGGCGAGCAACTGGCGGCACTGGCCGCCGAATTCGCGGCCCTGCATCGCCGTTACCGCGGTGTCCTGCACGGCAACCTGCGTCTCAATGTCGGCGGCGTGGCGGCCGTCGACGCCGCCGGCAATGCCCAGCTCGGCACCTGGCCGCTGTACATCGGCGGGCAGGCGTTCCTGCTGGTCATCGCCGGCCTGCCGCTGCTGCACGGCGCGGCCTTCAGCGACACCGTGTGGGGCCTCACCCGACGTTACGCCGCCGCGCCCTGAGCCCGCCGTCGGCCGCGTCAATCATCCATCCACAGACGAGGATCAATGCAATGCGAGAAGAAATGATCCGATCGATCCTTTCGGATCTGAACGGCAGTTCGGCGGATATCACCGCCTCGGCGGTCATCTCGACCGACGGCCTCATGATCGCCAGCCTGCTGCCGGCGCACATGGACGAAGACCGCGTCGGCGCCATGAACGCCGCCATGTTGACCCTGGGCGAGCGCAGCGCTTCCGAACTCGGTTGCGGTGAACTCGAGCAGGTGATGGTGAAGGGCAAGGAGGGCTACATCCTCATGACCCACGCCGGACCCGACGCGGTGTTGTCGATCCTGGCGCGCCCCAGCGCCAAGCTCGGCCTGATCTTCCTCGATGCGCGACGCGCGTCGGACGGCATTTCCAAGCTCCTGTGAGGGCCGTGTCATGCGCGACATCACGCTGGAAGATCTGAACGGCGCGAGCGGCGCCAGGCATGAACTGCGCTTTCATGACGGCTCGACGCGGGCGGTCTACGTGGTCGAGCGCGAAGTGCCGTTTCCGGAAGGCGCGTTGATCGTGTCACGCACCGACACCCGCGGCGTCATCACCCACGCCAACCAGGCCTTCGTCGAGATGTCCGGCTACGACGAAGCGGAACTCATCGGCGAACAACACTGCATCCTGCGCCATCCCGACATGCCGGCGGCGGCCTTCCAGGGCCTGTGGGACACGCTCGCGCGCGGCGAGAAATGGCATGGCTACGTGAAGAACCTGCGCAAGGACGGCGCCTTCTACTGGGTCTACGCAACGGTGGTGCCGAACCGCCGCGGCGGACAGGTGGTCGGTTACACCTCGGTGCGACGCAAGCCTGCGCGCAGCCGCATCGCCGCCGCCGAAGCGCTGTATCGCACGCTGTAGTCCCTACGAGGAACGCCCCATGACCTACCGATTCACCTTGAGCCCCGATCTCAGCACCCAGCACCTGTCCGGCTGGTACGTGTTCAATACCTGGCTGCAACGCACTTTGAACGACAAGGTGCATCTCGACCTGTACGACGACTTCGAGGCTTGCCGCGCCGCGGCGCGCGCCGGCCACGTGGACCTGATCTTCGCCAATCCCTACGATGCCTCGCTGCTGGTACGCGATCTCGAGTTCGCGCCCATCGCCCACCCGCGCGGCCGACCCGATGAAGTGATCATCGCCGTGCCGCACGACAGCCCGCTGACCTCGATCGAAGATCTCAGGCCCGGCGTGCGCATCGCGACCTCGACCGATCCGGAAGTGAACGTGATCGGCGCCATCATGCTGGAGCCCGCCGATCTCGCCCGCGATGATTGCCGCATGCTGAGCTGCGATACCTACGTCAAGGTCGCCAAGCAGCTCATCCGTCACGACGCCGATGTCGGCTTCTTCATGGCCGACAGTTTCCGCGAGATGTCGGCGCTGACGCGTAAATCGCTGCGCGTGCTGCTGCAGAGCCACATCCACGTCATCCATCACATGCTGTTGGCCGGCCCGCGCCTCGCCTCGCGCATTGCGCTGCTCAAGGATGCGCTCATGGCGCTCGATGCCAGCGACAAGGGCGACCTGATGCACAAGGATCTCGGCTTCGACGGCTGGCAGCGCACGGAAGTGGAGGAGGCGGAGTTCATGGTCGACCTCATGGAAACGCTGATCTGACGCGCTGCTGACGCGCCCGGCACGCTAGAATCCCGTCAGGCGCCGCGCATCCACGCGCGGCCGACGATTGCCCAGCGGGAGCCCAGCATGTCCGGCCAACACCGAAGTCCATCCGCCGATGCCCTGGAGGATGTCAATGTCACCGCCGTCGCGCCGCTGCCGGCGCCGGCCGAGCTGCATGCGCGGCTGCCCTTGAGCGCGGCGGCGCGGGCCACGGTGGCCGATACGCGCCGCGCCATCGACGCCATCATCGAGGGGCGCGACGCGCGCCTGCTGGTGGTGGTGGGGCCGTGTTCGATACACGATCTCGCGGCCGCGCGAGACTATGCCGCGCGCCTCGGCGAACTCGCCACGGCACTCGCGGAGCGCCTGTTGCTGGTGATGCGCGTGTATTTCGAAAAGCCGCGCACCACCACCGGCTGGAAGGGTTACATCAACGATCCGCATCTCGACGACAGTTTCGATATCGAGCACGGCCTGACCAACGCGCGGGCTTTCCTCTTGGAACTCGCCTCGGCCGGCATGCCGGCCGCCACCGAGGCGCTGGACCCGGTGGTGCCGCAGTTCCTCGGCGACCTCATCAGCTGGTACGCGATCGGCGCGCGCACCACCGAGTCCCAGACCCATCGCGAGATGGCGAGCGGCCTGTCGGCGCCGTGCGGATTCAAGAACGGCACCGACGGCAGCATCGACGTCGCCATCAACGCCATCCTGGCGGCGCGCAGTCCCCATCATTTCCTCGGCATCGACAGCGACGGTCGCACCGCCGTCATCCGCACGCGCGGCAACGCCCACGCGCACCTCATCCTGCGCGGCGGCGCACAGCCCAACTACGGCAGCGAAGTGGTGGCGGCCAGCCGCGAACGGCTCGTCGCGCAAGGCCTGCCGGGCGCCATCATGATCGATTGCAGCCACGGCAATTCGGCCAAGGATCCGGCGCGCCAGGCAACGGTGGCGCGCGAGGTGGTGAGCCGCCGCGCGCGGGGCGAGGCCGGCATCATGGGCCTCATGATCGAAAGCCACCTCGGTTGGGGCAGTCAGCCGTTCAAGGCCGGCGCGTCGGCGCTTCAAGTACGGCGTATCGATCACCGATGCCTGCATCGACTGGGAGACGACCGAAGCGTTATTGAGGGAACTGCACGATACTTTGTAGGTGCGAGTTCAATCGCAGATTTTCGAATGTCAGACTGAAGTCTGACCCACAGTAAGGCAACCACGCTTTTTGTGGTCGACTTGTCTGCTTGCTTCAGCCCAAGTTTTCCGCCAGGCGCTTGCCTTCGCGCAGGGCAGCAATATTCAAATCGCGAAACTTGGCCGGCGTCGAGCGCGCCACCACGGTTTCCAGCGTCGCGAAATCACATAGCGACGACAGGCTCACCAGCGCGCCGAGGCTGATGACATTCGCCACGCGTGGATTGCCGAGCTGGCGTGCGCTGGCGGTCGGATGCAGGGCGTGCACGGCGAAGCCGCCGCGCGGCGGCGACTTGACGCGATCGGCGTCGATGATCACCAAGGCTTTTTCATCCAGCAATTCATCGGCGTCTTCCAGCGCCGACTGGTCGAGCAGCACCAGGTAATCGAGGCGCGTGACCAGGGGATAGTCGACGCTGCCCTGCGCCACCACCAGATCGGAACGACTGGCGCCGCCGCGCGAGGTCGGCTCGTAGGTTTGCGATTGCGCGACGCGCTTGCCCTGCGCGACCAGCGCATCGGCGAGCAGGCGGCCGGCGAGTCCGAGGCCCTGGCCGCCGGTGCCGGCGAGACGGATCTGACAGTCGTCCATCACCGCCGCGCTCCGCCGCCGTGTTGTTCGCAATGCGCGCGCCATGCCGCGCCGTATTCGGGGCGCGCGTCGCGCGCCAGGATGCCGGTCTGCCAGTGCCCGGGACGAAACGGCCGCTCGACCTGGTTGCCATAGGATTCCGGCCGCACGTCATGCTTCTGGCGCAGCACCATTTCCGGCGAAGAGCCGAGTTCGTTCTTGCGCCCGTAGATCTCGGTGCAGTCCGATATGACTTCGATGAAGGAAAAGCCCGCGTGGGCGATGCCTTCGCGCACCAGGTTCTTCAGGGCCGGCAATTGCAGGGTCACTTCGCGACCGACGAAACTCGCGCCGGCGGCCTCGGCGAGCTTGCAGGCATCGAAGCGCGGCTCGTGATTGCCGAGCGGCGTGGTGGTGGTATAGCGCTCGGCGCTGGTGGTCGGCGAGGCCTGGCCGCCGGTCATGCCGTACACCTCGTTGTTGAGCATGAGGCAGGTCAGATCGAGATTGCGCCGACAGGCGTGGATGAGGTGATTGCCGCCGATGGCGAGACTGTCGCCGTCGCCGGTGATGACGATCACGGTGAGATCCGGTCGCGCCAGTTTCAAACCGGTGGCGAAGGCCAGCGGCCGGCCGTGGGTGGTGTGATAGGTGTTGGCATCGACATAGGCCGACAGGCGCCCCGAACAGCCTATGCCGCTCACCACCGCGAGCTGGTCCTTGTCGAGTCCAAGCTCATGGATGGCCCACAACAGGGCGCGCAGCGCGATGCCGTGGCCGCAGCCCGGGCACAGGAAATGCGGCATGCGATCGAGGCGCAGGTAGTCGCGGATGTCGAAATCGTCTTTCACGCGTTGGTCCATGGTGGGCGCTCCTCAACGTCCGTCGCCGACGCGGCGCCGCGCCGGCGCCGCCGCCAGGCGTTCGATGTCGGCCAGGATCTGCGCGGGCGTGATGGTTTCGCCATCGAGCCGCTGCAGGCCTTGCACCGCCGGCCCGTGGCCGCACAGCCGTTCGACCTCGAGCAACAACTGCCCGGCGTTCAATTCGGGCACCAGCACCGTGTGCGCGTGCCGTGCGGCGGCCGCCAGGGCCCTTTCCGGAAACGGCCACAGCGTGATGGGCCGCAGCAGGCCGGCGGCGATGCCACGCGCACGTGCCGCATGCACGGCGTGGGTCGCGGCGCGCGCGCTGATGCCATAGGCCACCACCAGCACCTCGGCGTCATCGCATTCGATGCATTGCCATTGCTCGATGGCGTCGCGGTGCCGCTCGGTCTTGCCGAGCAGGCGTTCCATGATGCGCGCCACGCGCGCCGGGTCCTGGGTCGGGAAGCCGCTGGCATCGTGGGTGAGGCCGGTGGTGTGGGTGCGGTAGCCGTCGCCGGGACGCGCCATCACCGGGATGCCGTGTTCATCGGGCGCATAGGGCTGGTAGCTTTCGCGCGGGCCGCTGGCGAAGCGTCTTTCGATCATCGGCGCGTGGTCGTCACCGTCGATATCGACGGTTTCGACCAGGTGGCCCAGCACTTCGTCATACAGCACCACCACCGGAATGCGAAAGCGCTCGGAGAGTTCGAAGGCCTTGCGCGTCTGTGCGTGGATCTCCGGCACCGAGGCCGGGCTCAACACGATGATCGGATGATCGCCATGGGTGCCCCAGCGCGCCTGCATCACGTCGCCCTGCGCGGGGCGCGTCGGCATGCCGGTACTCGGGCCGCCGCGCATCACGTTCACCACCACGCACGGGATCTCGGCGGCGCTGGCGTAACCGAGATTCTCCTGCTTCAGGGAAAAGCCCGGGCCGCTGGTGGCGGTCATGGCGATGGCGCCGCCCATGGCCGCGCCGACCACCGCCGCCATCGAGGCGATTTCGTCTTCCATCTGGATGAACACGCCGCCGAGCTTGGGCAGTTCGGCGGCCATGGTCTCGGCGATCTCGGTCGAGGGCGTGATGGGATAGCCGGCGTAGAAACGGCAGCCGGCGGCGATGGCGGCCAGTGCGCAGGCGCGGTTGCCTTGCAGGTTGACGGCCTTGGCGCTGGAACTCATGCGGGCACTACCTCGCTTGCTGCAACAAGGTTGACCTTGATGGCGAAGTCCGGGCACAGCCATTCGCAGATATGGCAGCCGGTGCACAGCGCGGCATCGGTCAATTCCACTTTCTGCTCTTCATTCAAACGCAGGCACAGTTCCGGGCACATCTTCACGCAGATGTCGCAGCTCTTGCACCAGGCGGGGTTGATGTCCAGCGCGATGCTGTCGACGACCGCTGCCGGCTTGCTCGCGGGCGCGCTGCGCGGCGCCTCGAGCGGCGCGCCGTCATGCACGCGTTCGGCCCAGGCGCGCCCCGCATCCAGCGCTTCGAGATTGGTGGCGACGGTGGCGGCGGGCACGAATTCGGCGATCACGCGCCGCCATTCCTCGGCCGGGAAATCGAGGGTGGTGGACAACACGCCGAGCAGCACGGTGTTGGCGACCCGCGCGTTGCCCAGCGCCAGCGCCATGCCTTCGGCATCGAGCGCGTAGAGATTGGGCACATGGGCGGCGACTTCGGCGATGCGCGTATCGGGGTAGGCGAGCGTCGCGCCACGGCGTCTGTCGATGCAGCCGAACGGCGGCACGATGCGCTTGGTGTCGACGATCAGGCTGCCACTGACCGGATTCAAATACGGCAGCCAGCGCAGGCCTTCGGCCCATTCCAGCGCCACCACCACGTCGGCTTCGCCGAGCGCGATGGTCGGCGCCCACACTTCGGCGCCGAAACGCACGTGGCTGAACACCGAGCCGCCGCGCTTGGCCATGCCGTGCACTTCGCTCTGCTTGATCTCCAGGCAATGCAACTGCGCGATGCGCGCCATGACCTTGGACACCATGATCACGCCCTGGCCGCCGACGCCGACCACCAGCACATTGGTCGGGCGCGCCGTCTCGGATTGCGCGCCGAATACCGGTTCGAGCGTCGCCCTCATGGGCTCGCCTCGATGGCGCCGCACACCAGGCCATCGGTCGGGCACACCTGCACGCACATCGAGCAGCCTATGCACAGCGCCTGGTCGATTTGCACCTTGTGCCGCCCTTCGTGGAGTTCATCGCTCCAGGTGATGGCCGGGCAGCCGAGATTCATGCACGACTGGCAGGCGGTGCAGGCCTCCGCGTTCACGCGGAACGGCGTGCCCTTGATCTTGACCGGGTCGAGCACGCAGGGGCGGTCCGAGATCACCACCGCCACGCCGTCGTATTCCATCGCTTCGCGCAGGGTCTGGTGACCGACCGCGAGATCGTAGGAGTCGATGCGTTTGATCCAGGTGACGCCGGCCGCGCGGCAGATGGCCTCGTAATCGACCTTGTGCGTGGCATCGCCGCGCAAGGTCTTGCCGGTGCCGGGATGATCCTGGCCGCCGGTCATGGCCACCGTGCGGTTGTCGAGCAGCAGCACGGTGATGTTGGCCTGGTTATAGACCGCGTCGATCAGCGCGGGTATGCCGCCGTGCAGGAAGGTCGAATCGCCGATGGTGGCGACAATCGGTTTGCGCTCGGCGCCGGACAGCGACATGCCGACCGCGTTGCCGATGCTGGAACCCATCGATACGCAAGTATCCATGGCCGCCAACGGCTTCAAGGCGGCGAGGGTGTAGCAGCCGATGTCGCCGGTCACGCGCGCATCGTCACCGCGCAGGCCGTGGTAGCTGCCGATGTGCGGGCAGCCGGCGCACAGCACCGGCGGGCGCACCAGCGGCGCGAAAGGCGCGGGCGCCACGGCCGGGCGTGCCGCCAGGATGCCGGCCGCGACGAAGCCTTCGCGCACGTTTTCCGCCGACAGTTCGCCGATGCGCGTGAAAAATTCCTTGCCGTGCGCGTCTATGCCCATGGCGCGCACCTCGGTTTCGATGATCGATTCTAGCTCTTCGACCACGAACACCCGCTCGACCTGCGCGCAGAAGTCACGAATGGCGTCGCGTGCCAGCGGATAGGAGGAGGGCAGCTTCAGCACGCTCGCCTCGGGCAGCACCTCCTTCACATAGACATAGGCCATGCCGACCGTGATGACGCCGACCTTGGCGCTGCGCATTTCGCGGCGCGTGAGCTTTGATGCGCTAAACCAGGCTTCGAGCTTCTTCTCGCGTTCGATGATGCGCGGCCGCTGGCGGCGCGACAGGCTGGGCATGATGACATTGCGCTCCGGCTCCTCGCGGAACGGCTTGGGCGGCACTTCGCGGCGCGCTCCGACCCGCACCGGCGCACGGGTGTGGGACAGGCGCGTGGTGCTGCGCACGATCACCGGCGTATCGAATTCTTCGCTGAGATCGAAGGCGAGGCGGGTGTATTCCAGCGCTTCCTGGGCGTCGGCCGGTTCCAGCACCGGCACCGTGGCGAGGCGCGCGTAAAGGCGTGTGTCCTGCTCGGTCTGGGAACTGTGGATGCCGGGGTCGTCGCAGATGGCCAGCACCAGGCCGCCGTGCACGCCGATGTAGGCCTGCGACAGCAGCGCGTCGGCGGCGACGTTGAGACCGACGTGCTTGGCGGCGGTCAGCGCCCGCACGCCGCAGTAGCTGGCGCCGATGGCGACGTCGAGCGCGACTTTTTCGTTGGTCGACCACTGCGCGTGCAGATCTTCGCGCGGGTAGGTGGCGAGGTTTTCCAGGATCTCGGTCGAGGGCGTGCCGGGATAGGCGCTGGCGAGGCGTACGCCCGCTTCCCAGGCGCCGCGCGCGATGGCCTCGTTGCCGGTCATGGGCCTGACCTCCGGCCCGGGCGTCGTCGCCTCCACCACCTTCGCCACGCTGCTCATGAACTCCCCCTGTCGCCAAACTTGCGCCCACGGCCCCAACGCCGCGTCGTCAATGTCACCCGCGGTCGGGGGCCACGATTTGATATGGGTCAATCGGCGTCGCCGCCTCACGCGCCGCCGCTAAAGTTTCAACCGCTCGATCCGCTACAGGTTGTCCAATCTCAAAGGCAGCCATGATGGTCGAACACAACGAGGAATTCCTGACCCCCGCCGAGGTCGCCAACCTGCTCGGCGTTGCGCCGGTGACGGTGCGCGCCTGGGCCAACAAGGGCCTGTGCGCCGATCGCATCACGCCCGGCGGACACCGCCGCTTCGCCCGCCACGAGGTCGAGCGCTTCGCGCGCGAGCGTGGCATTCCGTTTGCCGCCGGCAGCGGCGGCGGCGCGGCACGCACGCTGGTGGTCGATGACGACCCGCAGATCCGGCGGCTGCTGTGTGAATTCCTCGAGACCCACGGCGTCGAGACGGCGATTGCCGGCGATGGCTTCGAGGCGGGCTTCAAGGTCGCCACCTTTCATCCCACCGTGGTCCTGCTCGACCTTAAAATGCCGGGCATGGACGGCCTCGAAGTCTGCCGTCGCATCAAGGCCGACCCCGCCACCCGCACCACCCGCGTGGTGTTCCTGTCGGGCTATATGAACAGTGAAACGCGTGAGGCGATGCGTGTCGCCGGCGCGGAACTGTGCCTGGAAAAACCCCTGGACATGGCGTTGCTGGCCAGCCACCTGGAACTGGGTGGAGCTGCACGGGTGGCCGACAACCTTCGATGACAAGTTTGCGATGACTGAATACACCGCGCCCCTGCCGCGCTGGCGACCGGCGCTGGCCTTGTACCAGCTGCTGGCGCGCTATCCGATGCGCGTGACGTTTCCGATCATCATCGGCGCGGGCTTCGCGCTGCTGATGATTGACACCTACGTGCACGAGGTGCAGACCAATCGCCGCCACGCGCTGGAGCAGATGACGTCGCGGGTCGTGTCCGGTTCGCGTGAGCTGGCGGCGCAACTGTCTCACGGCTTGCTGGGGCAGCACGAGGGTGACATCGAGGCCGCCTTCGAGGCGCTGAGGCAGGACGCGGACCTCGACGCCGCGGTGCTCGTCGATGCCGACGGCAAGGTGCTGGCCGCCCATAACGCGCAGGCAGCGGGCGGCGCGTTCGAGCCGGTGCCCTTCGGTCTCATCGAGACCATGGCGCCGGGCGCCGTGAGCAAGGTGCACGGGGCGCGGCTGTATTCCGTGGTGCCGGTATTGGCGCACGCCGTCGATGGGCAGCCGGCCCGGGAAATCGCACGCCTGTACCGACGCGACGATACCTCGACGTCGCTGCGCGCGGCCAGCGCGCTGGCGCGCTCCGAAGCGCTGCGTCATG
Organism: Pseudomonadota bacterium; assembly: GCA_016719885.1. Lineage (NCBI taxonomy): Bacteria > Pseudomonadati > Pseudomonadota > Pseudomonadota bacterium. The sequence goes on from JADJYF010000027.1 coordinate 44,964, forward strand.
GCCTCGAGATCGGTGGGGTGCTGTTGTTGATGTGGTGGCTGGGTGATCGCGTCCACCGCGCGCGTCTCACCACCATCGAGAACGCCGCGCGCGCCGTCACGGCCGGTGACTTCGGCGTGCGCATCTCGCTCACCGGCAACGATGAGCTCGCGCAGCTTGCACGCGCCTTCAACGACATGCTGGGTCGCATCGAGGTCGAACGCGGCAAGGTCATCGAGCAGTCGCAGGCGCTGGCCGTCACCAACGCCGAACTCGACTCCCTGCGCAACGCGCTCGATGCCCATGCGATCGTGTCGGTCACCGACGAGTTCGGCGACATCGTGCATGCCAACGACAAGTTCTGCGAGATCAGCGGCTACACCCGCGAGGAACTGCTGGGCCAGAACCATCGACTGCTGAAATCCGGTGTGCATGGCGAGGAAACCTATCGGCAGCTGTGGAACTCGATACTCGATGGTCATGCCTGGCACGGTGTGCTGCAGAACCGACGCAAGGACGGCACGCCCTACTGGGTGCAATCCAGCATCCTGCCGCTGGCCGGCAATGGCGCGCGGCACGGCGGCTTCATTTCGCTGCGCACCGACATCACCGAACGCGAACGTCTGCGCCTGGCGCTCGACCGCCTGGCGCGTACCGATATTCGCGAAGACCCGTTCGATACCTTTGCCGAGGCGCTGGCCTATGGCATCGACGCCACGGTCGCGGGCGTGGTGCGCTTCGTCGAGAACAATCAGCGCCAGCGGCTGCTGGGCAGCTGGCCGCGCCGCGATGATCCCGTGGAAAGCGAGGTGCTGGGCAGCGCGGCCGCGATCCGCGACGGCGCGCCGGGCTTCAGCCAGTGTTCGTGCCTGGCCAGCCTGTTCCCCGATGATCCGCTGCTGATCGGCCACGACTGCGAGTGCCTGTTCGCCGAACCGATAGTGAACCTGGCCGGCGATCCGATAGGCATGCTGTACGCACTGCGCCGCTGCCGTCCCAGCGACGAGGCCAGCACGCGGGCGCTGCTCGGCACGGTGGCGCGCCGCGCGGCGGCCGAGATCCAACGTCAGTCCATGGAGCGCGCCCAGGCGCGCCAGCAGCAATGGCTGGAATTCGTCGTCAATGGCGCGGCGGCGGGCGTGTGGGACTGGGATCTCACCACCGATGCCGTGCAGTACAACGAAAACTGGGCGGGCATGCTCGGCTACACGCTGGCCGAGCTCACGCCCCATGTTGAAACCTGGAAACGGTTCATCCACCCGGACGACGCCGAGTTCGCCATTGCGGCGGTCGCGGCGCACATTGCCGGCGGCACGCCGCACTACGAGTCCGAACACCGGTTGCGCACCCGCGAAGGCGACTACATCTGGGTGCTCGACCGCGGCACCGTCACGGCGCGCGCGCCGGACGGACGGCCCTTGCGCATGTCGGGCGTGCATATCGACATCACCCACCTCAAGCGCGCCCAGGCCGCCCTGCAGGCCGAGCAGCAACGCATGCAACTGGTACTGGACAACGTGCCCATCGGCCTGTGGGAACTCGATCTCACCTCGGACGAGGTGCGTACCTCCAGCCAATGGCTGGCGCGGCTCGGCATTGCCAATGCCGATCAGCCGCAGTCCCGGCGAGCGTGGGCAAAAATCATTCATCCCGACGACCACGAGCACGTGCGCCAGGCCTTCGGCGCCTACCTGCGCGGCGAGGCGCCCAGCTACTTGGTCGATTTCCGCATCGCCGTTCCCGACGGCGGCTGGCATTGGGTCATGAGTCGCGGCGTCGTTTCCGGGCGCGACGAGAGCGGTCGCCCGCTGCGCATGACCGGTGTGCACGTCGATATGCAGGACCAGCGCGATGCCGAGGATCACCTGCGTGAAAGCGAAGCACAGCTGCAGCTGGTGATCCAGGCCGGCAATCTCGGCGTGTGGGACTGGCAGATCGATCGCGACGATTTCACGCACAACTCGCACATGGCGAGCATGCTCGGCTACGACGCCGACGAACTGCCAAGCCACGCCGCATGGCTGGCTCTGATCCACCCGGAGGACGATCACGCCAGCCGCGTGGCCATGATCGCGCACCTCGCCGGACGCACTTCGTTCTTCGACAGCGAGATCCGTTTGCGCACGCGGGGTGGTGAATGGAAATGGGTGGCAACGCGCGGCCAGGTGGTCGAACGCGGCGCCAACGGTCGCGTCTTGCGCATGATTGGCATCCATATCGACATCAATGACAGGAAGCTGGCCGAGGCCGCGCTGGTCAACAGCGAGGCGCGCCTGCGCGCGGTGCTGGATAATTCGCCGAGCGGCATCTTCTGGACCGACGACAAGGGCAGCCTGCAATACCTCAATGCCTCGCTGAGGAAAAATTTTGGCCTCGCGCCCGATCAAGGCATGGGCGACACCTGGCTGGAGTTCGTCCACGTGGATGACCAGCAGCGCGTGCGCTCGACCTGGAGAGCGTTCGTGACGGGCGACGCCCAGGCCTACGACATCGAGTATCGCTACACGCTGCCGACCATCGGCGTGCGCGTGGTGCATGTACGCGTGGCGCGTACGTTCGGCACCGGCGACGCACTGGGCTTCGTCGGTACGCTGGAAGACATCACCGAGGCGCGCGCCCAGGAAGCGGAGCACGAGCGCTTGCGCCTGCAGATCCAGCAGGCCCAGAAGATGGAGGCGGTCGGCCAGCTGGCGGGCGGCATCGCCCACGACTTCAACAACATCCTTGCCAGCGTGATTGGCTTCGGCACCCTGGCGCGGCAACGTTACGCCCAGGACCCGGGCAGCAAGCTCGCCGAGTATCTCGATGCCGTGCTGACCGCCGGCGAACGCGGGCGCGAGGTGGTGGCCAAGATGCTGGCCTTCAGCCGCGCCGCGCCCAGCGGCCAGGCGCAGGCCATCGAGCCGGTGGCCGTGGCGCGCGAAGTGACGCACCTGCTCAGCACCATCATTCCGTCCAGCATCGAGTTCAAACTGGCGGTGCCCGACAACGTGCCGCCGATCGCGATAGACGCCGTGGAGCTGCACCAGGTGCTGGTCAACCTGGTGGTCAATGCCCGCGACGCGGTCGACAGTCACGGCCACATCGTGATCCGCATCGACGACGTCGCCACCTATCACGACCGGTGCACGGCCTGCCAGGCGAACGTGGACGGCGAATTCGTCGCCATCTCGGTCAGCGATGATGGCGCCGGCATGGATGCCGCGACGCTCACGCGCATCTTCGACCCGTTCTACACCACCAAGGAAGTGGGCAAGGGCAGTGGCATGGGCTTGTCGGTGGTGCACGGCATCATGCATCGCGCCGATGGCCACATCCTGGTGCGCTCGACGCCCGGCGCCGGCACCGAATTCGTACTGCTGTTCCGCCCCGCCCACGCCGTGCCCAAGAGCCATGCCATCGATGCCCAGCGCGCGGCGCCGGTCGACGGCCTGCGCGTGCTGGTGGTGGACGATGAACCCTTGGTGCGCAACTTCGTCAGCGAGCTGTTGCTGGGCGAGGGCGCGCAGCCGACGCTGGCCGCCAATGGCCTGGAAGCACGCACCCTGTTCGCCGCGCGGCCGCAGGACTTCGACGTGGTGTTCACCGATCAGACCATGCCCGGTCTGACCGGGCTGGAACTGACCTCGGCCTTGCGCAAGGTGCGCGCCGATGTGCCGGTGGTGCTGTACAGCGGTTACACCGACGCCGCGACGCGCGAAGTGGCGCGTGCCGGTGGCGTGGTGTTCCTGGGCAAGCCGGCCGAACCGCAGGCCGTGCTGCAGGCCTTGGAGAGCGCTTCGCGCCGCGCGGCCGGTTGATTGTCGATGGGTCGAGTCGCGCGCGGCGCTTCAGGCCGCCACGCGCGCCTTGACCAGCGACGTCAGGTGCGTGACCAGCGTCGCCAGCTCTTCGCGAAATTGCCCGAGCAAGCGCTCGACCTCGGCGCTGTCACCATCCGCGGCCAACCGTTCCTCGAGCTCAGCCGCCAACGCTTGCGCGCGCGCGGCGCCGACATAGCCCAGCACGCCCTTGGCGGTATGCGCGTGGCGCACCGCATCGGACTGCGCGGCGGCAGCCAGGCTCGCGGCGATGTCTTCGGCGCTGCCGGCGCCACGGCTCAGAAACTGGTTCAGCGTGCGCAAGTAAAGTGATTCGCGGCCACCCAGGCGCCGCAGCGCGGCGGCGATATCCACGCCCGGTACTTCGACCGAGGCCAAGTCCGGCAAGCTTGCGTCGAGCGCGGCCGCGGGCGGCGGTGCGGCGGCAAGCTCGACGGTGACGCGCGCGCGCGCGCCGACGATGCGCTCGACCGTCGCGTACAGCGCTTCGGGATCGATGGGCTTGACCAGGTGCTCGTTCATGCCGACCGCGTAGCAACGCTCGCGCGCCTCGGCCATGGCATGGGCGGTCATGGCGATGATCGGCAGTTTCTCGAAATCCGGCCAGGCGCGGATGCGACGCGTCGCTTCGTAGCCGTCCATCTCCGGCATCTGGATATCCATCAACACGCAATCGAAGGCCGCCGCGCCGCGTGCTTCGAGGTACTCGACCGCGATGCGACCGTTGACCGCGGTTTCGACCAGGGCGCCGGCATCGCTGAGCAGCGTGACCGCTATCTGCTGGTTGATCTCGTTGTCTTCGACCAGCAACACGCGCACACCGGCCAGGCGTTCAGAAAGTTCGGCGGCCTCGGCGGCCTGTGCGCGGCCATGCACCGAGTCACCCTCCTGGGCATACAGCGCGAGGATCGATTGGAGCAGGTCGTTGGTGCTGAGCGGTTTGACCAGGAAGCCATCCATGCCGGCGCGCAGCGCCCGTTTGCGCAGGTCGGCATCGTCGAAGGCGGTCAGCATGACGATGCGGCTGCGCGCGGTCAGGGTGGCGTCGCGCTTGATCATCTCGGTGGCTTCGATGCCGTCGATGTCGGGCATGCGCCAATCCATCAGCACCAGGTCGAATGGTGCGTTGGCGGCGGTGGCGTCGTGCATCATGGTCAGCGCCACGCGCCCGTCCTCGGCGCATTGCGCATGACAGCCGAGTGCCTGCAGCATCTCGCCCACCACCTGCCGACACAGCGCGTGATCATCGACCACCAGCACGCGCAGGGCGCGCAACCAGTCGGGCGCCCGCAGCGGTGCCTGGTCAGCCGCGAGTTTGAGCCGCAGGTCGAAGCGGAACGTGCTGCCCACGCCCTCGCTGCTTTCGCACACGATGTCGCCGCCCATCATGCCGACCAGGCGCTTGCAGATCGCAAGTCCGAGGCCGGTGCCGCCATAGCGCCGGGTATGGGAGGAATCCGCCTGGGCAAAGGACTGGAACAGTTCGGCGACCTGGCGCGGATTGAGGCCGATGCCGGTGTCGGCCACGGCGATTTCCAGCTGTACCTCGCCGTCGTGCTGGGCGAGCATGCGAATGCGCAGATGGATCTCGCCCGCGTGGGTGAACTTGATGGCATTGGTCATGAGGTTGAGCAATACCTGCTGCACGCGCAGCGGGTCGCCACGCAGCGCCTGCGGCACGCCGGGCGGATTGTCGATGACCAGCAGCAGGCCCTTTTCACGCACCCGCAGACCCAGCATGCCCACCACGTTGGCGACCACCTGGTCGAGGCGGAACGGCACCTCCTCGAGCTCCAGCTTGTCGGCTTCGATTTTCGAAAAATCGAGAATGTCGTTGACGATGCCGAGCAAGGCGCCGCCGGCGGTATGGATCTTCTGCAGGTAGTCGCGGGTCTGTGGCGGCGGGTCGTTCTTCAGCGCGAGGTGCGCAAGGCCGATCACGGCATTCATGGGCGTGCGAATTTCGTGGCTCATGTTGGCGAGGAAATCGGCCTTGGCGCGCGTCGCGCCCTCGGCTTTCTCGCGCGCTTCGATCAACAGCGCCTCGTTGGTCAGGCGTTGGCTGGCGTCGCGTATCACGCCGATGAACAACGTGCCGTCGCCGTTGCTGCCACGGCTGGCGGCGAGGTCGACCTTGATGTCCGTGCCATCGGCGCGTCGCATGCCGATCTCACGCACCGCGCCGGCGCCTGATTCGGCGTGCAGGGCGAGGAAGTCGAAATGCCCGGAATCCGGCACTACCTGCGCCACGTTGGCGCCCACCAGGCCGCCTTCGGGGTAGCCGAGAATACGCTCGGCGGCGCGATTGGCATCGATGATGGCGCCATCGGGCCGGGCCACCAGGATGCCGTCACTGGCGGTGTCGAAGACCAGCCGTGTGCGCAGTTCGGCGGCCGCGCGCTCGCGTTCGGCGCGGCGCTGAGCGGTGAGGTCGCGGCCAACGCCGCGGTAACCGCGGAACACGCCGTCGATGCCGAAGGTCGGCACGCCGCTGACCTGCATCACCACGTCCACGCCCAGGGCATTGGTGAATTGCAGCTCGAAATTGTGGAACGGTTGGCGCGCGGTGACGATGGCGCGCTGCTCGCGCCACGCGGCGTGGTTGGCCGGCACCCCGGCCGGCGGCACCAGGTAGTTGCAGACTTTACCGATGAGTGTGTCCGGCGCCAGGCCGATGACCGGCGCACAGCCCTCCGACAGGTAGGTGTAGCGCAGATCCGCGTCGGTTTCCCACAGCATTTCGGTGGCGGCCTGCACGAAATCGCGGAAGCGTTGCGCGCCTTCGCGGCTGCGCCCGGTCTCGGCCTTCAACTCGGCGGTGCGGGCCAGCACGCGCTGTTCCAGTTCGTCGTTCAGGCGCCGGATCTCGGCTTCGCGATCTTCCCGCTCACCGAGTTTGACGCGCAGGATTTCGAGCGCGTTGAACACGCTGTCGAACTCTTCCTCGACGTGGTGTTGCTGCTGGAAGGCGGACAGGTCGCCGGCCGCGAGTCGGTCCAGCACACGGCGTGAGGATTCGATGGGCTTCATCAGCCGCCGGCTCAACAGCACGCCGCTCACCAACAACAACAGGGTGGTGACCGACAGCGTGATCTTGACCGAGCGGGCCGCCGCCTCGATGGATGCAAAGGCGCTCTGGTGCGGGGTGGTCAGCATCACGGTCCAGCCCGAGATCCGCTCGCTCGATTGGTCGTCGTATTGCAGTGTGCGGCTGGCGGCGATGCCGTAGATCGGCCTGTCGCCCGACAACGCGGCGACGGGCGGACGCTTCTCGTGATTGGCGAGCAGCACTTCGCTGGTCGCCGCATCGACCAGCGGCGGATTGCGTGTCACCGGGTTGGGCCGCTTGTCGTCGTAGATGACGTGCTGCGTCTGGTCGATGACCGTAACGGCGATATGGTGCTTGTGCACGCTGTCCCACGATGCCTTGGTGTCGGCAATGACGGCCACCACGCGCTCGAAATCCATGACCCGTGCGACCACGCCCAGCGCTTGCCCGTCAGCGCCCGTCACCGCGCGCGCGATGACCATGCCGAGACGCTCGGCGCCGGCGGCGCCGGGCAGCAGGTGGCGCTCGGGGCCGGCGAGAATGCTCGCGCCGCTGGTGCGCAGCGCTTCGAGGTACCAGGATTTGCGCGCAATGGCGGCGCTGTCGAGACCATCATTGGCATCGCTTTCGAGTCCGGCGCTGGCCAGCACCTCGCCGCTCGGAGCCAAAAGCAAGAGGGCATCGTGGCTGCCTTCGCCCTGCATGCGTGCCTTCATTTCGCTGGAGAAATGCCAGCGTAAATGCGGCGTGTCGCCACCGTCGGCGAGCGCCGCGAGCGACAGCGCCAGGGCGTCCAGGTCGCGCCGCTCCCCCAGCAGGGTATGGTCTATATCGTCGAGCAGGTTACGCGCGCCGACGTCGAAGTAAGCCTGCGTCTCGGCACTGTAGATGTCACCGAGGTCGCGATAGGTGTAGAGGACGAGCATGCCCGGCACGAGGCCGAAGGCACACAGGGCAAGGACGATGCGTGTTCTCAAGTTCATGCCCGCTTAGCGGCAAATCACCACCTTTCTTGATGAAATCGGCGCCGTGCCGCTCAAGCCCGGCGGCGTGCTGCCGCTAGTGCCTGGTTGACGTTGCGCGCGCACGGGCCGGGCGCGACCACGAATCGACCATCAAAGAGGCGCTGCATGAACTCCACTCCCCGCATCCTGGCTATCGACGACGAACCCTTGTTTCTCGAAATCATCAGCGAATTGCTCGACGACAGCGGTTACGAGGTAGAAACGGAGGAATGCAGTCTCACCGCCTGGCAGCGTCTCAAGGCCGCGCCGCATGCCTTCGATATCCTGCTGCTCGACTGGCAGATGCCGGAGTTGAACGGCTTGGAGCTGCTGCGCCGAATCAAGGCCGACGACGAGCTCAAGCACCTGGCGGTGGTGATGCAGACCGCGCTGTCGGACAAGGCCCATGTCGCCGAGGGCTTGTCGGCCGGCGCGTTCTACTACCTCGTCAAGCCCTTCGAGCAGCAGGAACTGCGCGCCATCGTCGACGCGGCAGTGGCCGACCTGCGCCGCGAGCATGAACTCACCAGCCGTCTCGAAGCCGATCGCCGTGCGCTCGGCGCCTTGCATCACGCCGAGTTCCGCATCCGCACCATGGAAGAGGCGCGTGAACTCGGCATTTTCATCGCCAATACCTGTCCGGAATCGCAGCGCGTGGTGCTGGGCCTGACGGAATTGCTGGTCAATGCCGTCGAGCATGGCAACCTGGAGCTGAGCTACGAGGACAAGAGCCGGCTGATGGAAGCCGGACGTCTGCATGACGAGATCGCCCAGCGCCTGCGCGACCCGCGCTATGCGGCGCGCGCGGTCGCCATCGACTATCGGCGCCGCGAGGACAGCGTCGAGATCACCATCACCGATGAGGGCCCGGGCTTCGACTGGCATCGTTATCTCGATTTCGATCCCGAGCGTGCATTCCATTCCCACGGCCGCGGCATTGCGATGGCGCGCAAGCTGAGCTTCGACCATCTCGACTATCGCGGCCGCGGTAACGAAGTGTTCGTTTCGATGCAGTTCGCCAAGCCGCAGGGCGCGACGACGGCCGCCATCGCCGCCTGAGGGCATCACGCCCGGCGCCTGAACGACTCGCGGGTGGCCGTACCCCGCGCCTAGAATGCCTGACGCGCGCGGAACGTCCGCGCGTGCCCTGCAAGGCGCGAGGAGATGGCCGTGCACAGCGAGCAGTCCGACAATTTCAGCCGTTTCGCGCTGGGAGAGCCCTTGCCGTCGTGGTCGGTGACGGCGGTCAACGACGCGGTCGACAGCGGCAATCCCATCCACGATGACAGCGCTGCGCAGGCCTATGGCTTCGGCGCCGGCCTGGTGCCCGGCGTCACCACCTACGGCTACCTGCTGCATCCGCTGCTGGCGACCTTCGGCCTCGACTTCCTGCGTCGCGGTGCCAGCGACATCCGCCTGCGCAGTCCCATCCATGCCGGCGAGCAACTCGAGGTTGCGGCCAGCCTCAGTGCCGCGTCGCCGAGTGCCGTGAGTATCACCCTCGAAGTCACCAATCGCCGCGGCCAGCAGTGCGCGCTCGGTGTCGCGCATCTGCCGGCGCCGTCCGCCATCGACCGCGCGCCACCCGAGCACGCACGTCTGCCGATGCCGCGTCGCGCGGCCACGCCCGCGGCACTGCGCGCCGAGCCCTTGCTCGGCACGCTGGAGGTTGTGCAGTCACGCGGGGAAGCGGCGGACTTTGCGCGTGCCGCCATGGACGAGCTGGCCTGCTACGACGACATCGTGCATCCGGCCTGGCTGCTGCGGCAGGCCAATATCCTGGTCGACCGCAGCGTCGCGGTCGGCGCTTGGGTGCATACCGCCAGCCAGGTGCGGCACCTCGGCACCGCGCAGCCCGGCGAACTCATCACGGTACGCGGGCAGGTGGTGGCGCTGTACGAGCGCAAGGGCCATGACTACGCCGACATCGATATCCATATCGAAGGCAGGCAGCCACTGATGCGCGTGCTGCACACGGCTATTTACCGCCTGGCGGATTCCTCGCGGCCCTGATTTCGCCGCGGCGCTGTTCGGCCGCGGCGTCGCGTGTCGACGCAAGCAACGTCGGCGCGTGGGGCTTGACCTCGTCGCTGATTCCCCGCCGAATAGGCGCCCCGAATCCACAAGGACAGAACCGTGCCCGCAGGCAGCCTGTTGGCTTTGCTCGACGACATCACGACGGTGCTCGACGATGTCAGTGTCATGACCCAGATGGCGGCCAAGAAGACCGCTGGCGTGCTGGGCGATGACCTGGCCTTGAATGCGCAGCAGGTCGCCGGCATCGCCGCCGATCGCGAATTGCCGGTGGTGTGGGCGGTGGCCAAGGGCTCGTTCCGCAACAAGCTCATCCTGGTGCCGGCCGCGCTGGCCATCAGCGCGTTCGCGCCGTGGGCGGTCACGCCGCTGTTGATGGTGGGCGGCGCCTACCTGTGTTTCGAAGGTTTCGAAAAGCTCGCCCATCGTTTCCTGCACAGCGCCGGTGAAGACGCCGCCGAGCACGCGCAGCTGCTCGAGGCGGTGGCCGACCCGACTGTCGACATGCTGGCCTTCGAGCGCGACAAGATAGTCGGCGCGGTGCGCACCGATTTCGTGCTGTCGGCGGAGATCATCGTCATCTCGCTCGGCACGGTGGCGAGCGCGCCGTTCATGCAGCAACTGTCGGTGTTGTCGGCGGTGGCGCTGTTGATGACCGTCGGCGTGTACGGTTTCGTCGCCGCCATCGTCAAACTCGATGACGCCGGTCTGTATCTCAACGCCAAACCGTCGTCCGCCGCCCGCGCGCTCGGCCGTGCGCTGTTGGTGGCGGCTCCAGCCTTGATGAAATTCCTGGCGGTGGCCGGCACCGCCGCGATGTTCATGGTCGGCGGCGGCATCGTCATGCATGGCGTGCCGCTGCTCGGCCATGTCGGCCATGCGCTGGCGGCCTGGGGCGAGGCCCTGCCGGTGGTGGGTGGCGTGCTGCACGTGATGCTGCCTTTGCTGTGCGATGCACTGGCCGGCGTGCTGACCGGCGCCCTGGCCCTGGCCGGCGTGTCGCTGGCGACGCGCGCGCTGGCGCGACTGCGTGGTCGCGATTGATGATCCTGCCGCGCTCCTCGCCGGGCGCCCGACTCCAATTTTCAAACCAACGAGGAAACCGCCGTGGATGAAGCCGCCAAGAAAACCGCTTTACGCATGATCCCCTATGGTCTTTACGTGTTGACCAGCGCCAACGCGCAAGGCGAAGTCGCCGCCGCCACCGTCAACTGGGTGACGCAGACCGCTTTCAAGCCGCCGCTGGTGGTGGTGGGGGTGAAGACCGATTCCGGCGCGCATGAAATCATCAAGCAGTCGCGTCATTTCGCGCTCAACGTGCTGGGCAAGGATCAGTCGGGTCTCGCCTTCGCGTTCTTCAAGCCCGCCGAGCGCGACGGTCACACCGTCAACGGCGAGCATTTCCATTTCGGCGTGAGTGGCGCACCGCTGCTGGACAGCGCCGCCGCCACCATCGAATGCCGTCTGACGGACACGGTCGAGAACGGTGACCACTCGGTGTTCATCGGTGAAGTGATCGATGCCAGCGTGAAGGAAGCGCCGGCCGGCCGCCCGGACGATGTGACCTTGACCCTCAAGGACCTCGGCGAGAAGGTGTTTTACGGCGGTTGACAGTCTGTATTGTGGGTCAGGCTTCAGCCTGACATCGAGTGCCGACTGTGCTTCGAATGTCAGACTGAAGTCTGACCCACAAGTCGTTTACGCCCCTTGCAGCACCGTGTGCAGTTCGAACGTCGCCAACGCAAGCATGCCGAGCAGGCCGAGATACCAGCAGCCGTAGTTGACGCGGGTCGCGAGCGGTATGTCGTAGTAGCCCGCCGGTCGCCCGCCGTCGCCGCGCAGGCTGGCGAGCAATTGCGGAGCGGCCATGATGGCGATGAGGATCAACATCGGGCTCGGCCGCCACATGAACAGTGCGATGAGCAGTGGCGCGCCTATCCACCAGATTTTCGGCGATATCACGCCGACGATGCGCCCGCCGTCGAGCGGCGAGATCGGCAGCATGTTGAACAGGTTCAACATGAAGCCGGCATAGGCCAGCGCCAGCAGCAGGTCGCTGCCCTGGGCACGCGCCAAGAGGTAACAGGCAACGGCGCCGAGCGTGCCGGCGAGCGGGCCGCCGAGACCGACATAGGCCTCGGTCTCGGCGTCATGCGGCAGCGACTTCATTTGAATCCAGGCGCCGACGAAAGGAATGAAGGTCGGTGCGCCGACGTCGAGGCCACGCCGCCGCGCGGCGATGTAATGCCCCATCTCGTGGACCAGTATGAGGGCGACGAAGCCCGCCGCGTAGAGCCAGCCGAACACGAACGAATAGGTGATGACCGACAGCGCCATGGTGCCGCAGGTGAGCAGCACCTTGCCGAGCTTGCCGGCGCCGAGCAGCAGCATGAGCGCTTTGATCAAGTGATGAATTCCGCGTGAGGGGACAGCGCGGCACTGTGCCGAGCAGCGCGCGGCACGTCAATGCGCGCACCACGCCGTGCGCGGCGCACGCGGGCGGCACCCTTGATCGGGCGGGGCGGCGGCGAGACGCGCGCGGTTATACTTCGGCCCTTGTTGCAGCACGCGAGTACCGACATGACGAGCCGCCGACTTCTTATCGTCAACCGTGGTGAAGTGGCCTTGCGCATCATGCGCAGCGCCGCCGAGATGGGCTATCACACGGTCGCGGTGTACAGCGATGACGATGCCGACAGCCTGCACGTGACGCGCGCCGACAGTGCGCTGCGCATTGCCGGTCGCGGCGCGGCGGCCTATCTCGATGCCGGCGCGATCGTCGAACAGGCGGTGGCGGCGCAGTGTTGGGGCGTGCATCCCGGCTATGGATTCCTCGCCGAGCAGGCGCGCTTCGGCGCGGCCTGCGAAGCGGCGGGGCTGACTTTTGTCGGGCCAACGCCGACCCAGCTCGCGCTGTTCGGCAACAAGCTCGCGGCCCACGATCTCGCGCGCCAGTGCAAGGTGCCGACCTTGCCTGCCTCCAGTGCGCTGGCGTCGGCGCCGGCCTTGGCGGATTTCCGCGCCGGCCAGGGCGCCGCGGTGGCGGTGGTGATCAAGGCCGCCGCCGGCGGCGGCGGGCGCGGCATGCGCGTGGTGGCGCCGGGCGCCGACGGCGCGGCGCTGTGGGCGGCCTGCACCTCCGAGGCGCTGGCGGCTTTCGGTGACGGCAGCGTCTACGCCGAGCGCTATATCGCCAACGCGCGTCACATCGAAGTGCAGGTGCTGGGCGACGGCCGTGGCGCCGTGACCCACCTGTGGGAACGCGACTGCTCGACCCAGCGCCGTCATCAGAAGCTGATCGAGATTGCCCCGGCGCCGCATCTCGACGCCGAGACCCGCGATGCGCTGCTCGACGCCGCGCTGCGCATGGCGCGCCACGCCAACTATCGTGGCCTCGGCACCTTCGAATTCCTGCTCGACGCCGACAACGGCGAGTGGTTCTTCATCGAGGCCAATGCGCGCCTGCAGGTCGAGCACACGGTGACGGAAGAAGTGCTGGGCCTCGATCTCGTGGCGCTGCAATTGCGCATTGCCAATGGCGCGAGCCTGGCCGAGCTCGGCATGGATCAGCCACCCGCCGCGCCGCGCGGTTACGCGGTGCAACTGCGCATCAACGCCGAAGTGCTCGGTGACGACGGCACGCCGCGTCCGGCCAGCGGCCGCATCACGCGCTTCGAAGCGGCCACCGGCCCTGGCATACGCGTCGACAGCGCCGCGCGCCGCGGCTACGCGCCGAGCCCGGCCTTCGATTCATTGCTGGCCAAGCTCATCGTGCACACTGGCGGCGACTTCAGCCAGCTGCTGGCGCGCGCGCGCCGTGCCGCCTCTGAATTCGTGATTGAAGGCATCGCCACCAACCTGCCGCTGCTGCAGGCGGTGCTGGCCGAGCCGGCGCTCGCCAGCGGCGCGCTCAACACCACCTACGTCGAACAGCACGGCGCGGCGCTGATGCGCGCGGCCAGTGCCTTTGAACGTGACGAAGGCGAGGTGACGGAAGTGGCGGGCGCCGCGCGCAGCGCGGTGACGGCGCCGCCGGGCTCGACGCTGGTGGTGGCGCCGATGCGTGCCAGCGTCATCAGCATCGACGTGGCGCCCGGTGCGACGGTCAGGCGCGGCCAGCAACTCGCGGTGTTGGAAGCGATGAAGATGCATCACGTGGTGGCGGCCAGCGCCAGCGGCACCATCACCGGCATCGTGGTGGGCGTCGGCGACGTGCTCGACGAAGGCGAAGCGCTGGCGTTTCTCGCCATCGATGCCCATGCCGACGATCGCGAGGAAGTGACGCAGGACATCGATCTCGATGCCACGCGCGGCGACCTCGAGGAAGTGCGCGCCGCGCACGCCTTGACGCTCGACGCCGCGCGCCCCGAGGCGGTGGCCAAGCGCCGCAAGCTCGATGCGCGCACCGCGCGCGAGAACGTTGCCGACCTGTGCGACCCCGACAGCTTCATCGAGTACGGTGCACTCGCCATCGCCGCGCAGCGTCGCCGTCGCAGCGTCGAGGATCTCATGAAGAACACGCCGGCCGACGGCATGATTGCCGGCTTCGGCACCGTCAATGCCGCGCTGTTCGGCGCCGACCACACGCGCTGCGCGGTGATGGCCTACGACTACACGGTGCTGGCCGGCACCCAGGGCCATCACAACCACAAGAAGAAAGACCGCCTGTTCGAGATCGCGGCGGAGTGGAAGACGCCCATCGTGTTCTTCACCGAGGGCGGTGGTGGCCGGCCCGGCGATGTCGACACCGACGAGCTGTGCATGAGCTGGCTGGATCTGAAAACCTTCGCGACCTGGCCCAAGCTGTCGGGCGTGGCGCCGCGCATCGCTGTCAACGCCGGCCGCTGTTACGCCGGCAACGCCGTGATCTTCGGCTGCGCCGACGTCACCATCGCCACCGCCAATTCGAACATCGGCCTGGCCGGCCCGGCCATGATCGAAGGCGGTGGCCTGGGTAAGTTCAAGCCCGAGGACATCGGTCCCATCGACGTGCAGACCGCCAATGGCGTGGTCGACATCGCCTGCGCCGATGAACGCGAAGCGACCGCCGCCGCGCGCCAGCTGCTGGGCTATTTCCAGGGTGTGTCACCGCAGTGGACGGCGGTCGATCAGCGTCGCCTGCGGCATTTGATCCCGGAGAATCGACTGCGCGTGTACGACGTGCGCACCGTCATCCACGCACTGGCCGACGAAGGCTCGGTGCTGGAGCTCAGGCCGCATTACGGCGTTGGTCTTTTGACCTGTTTCATTCGCATCGAAGGCCAGCCGTTCGGCCTCATCGCCAACGATCCGCGCCATCTCGGCGGCGCCATCGACGGTGACGGCGGCGAGAAGGGCGGGCGCTTCCTGCAGCTGTGCGATGCCTACAACGTGCCGGTGATCTCGCTGTGCGACACGCCCGGCTTCATGGTCGGCCCGGACAGCGAGAAGACCGCCGCGGTGCGGCGCGGCTCGCGTCTCATCATCGCCAGCGCCAACCTGCGCGTGCCCTTGTTCTGCATCGTGTTGCGCAAGGGCTATGGTCTCGGCGCACAGGCGATGTGCGGCGGCAGCACCCACCAGTCCTTCTTCACCATCGCCTGGCCGACCGCCGAGATGGGCCCCATGGGCCTCGAAGGCGCGGTGGAACTCGGCTTCCGCAAAGAACTCGAGGCGACGCCCGATGCCGCCAGCCGCAAGGCGCTGTTCGATGAACTCGTGGCGCACATGTACACCAAGGGCAAGGGGGTGTCGGTCGCGTCGGTGTGCGAGATCGACGCGGTTATCGATCCCGCCGAGTCGCGCGCCTGGCTGCTGCGCGGCCTGCGCGCCGCCGGCCGGGAACGACGCGAGCCGCGACGCTTCGTGGATGTGTGGTAGGTCGAAGACCGACCGGACAGGAATTTGTGGGTCAGGCTTCAGCCTGACATTCGCCCGTTCCGACCCTGCGCCTCGTCAGGCTGAAGCCTGACCCACAAAACACATGAGCGCCGATCACAACGACAGGCGCTTGAATACGCGCTCCGGTATGGCACGGATGATCATCATGATCATGCGCCAGAACCACGGCAGGTAGACGACATCGCGTTGCGCATCGATGGCCTCGACGATGCCGGCGGCGATGGTGTCGGGCTGCGCCCATAGCGGGCCTTTCTTGAACGCCGCCGTCATCGGCGTATCGACGAAGCCCGGTTTGATGGTCAGCACCGTCACGCCGTGTTTGTACAGGCGATTGCGCAAGCCCGACAGGAACACTTCCAGCGCGGCCTTGCTCGCGCCATACACGTAATTGCTCTGGCGACCGCGATCGCCCGCCACCGAACCTATCACCGCAATCGCGCCGCGGCCGGCGGCCTGCATGACATTGGCGAGCACGGTCAACAGCGCGAGCATCGACAGAGTGTTGATCTCGAACGCGCCGCGCAGCGCGGCAAGATCGTGTTCACAGGCGTCTTGATCGGGCAGCACGCCGTGCGCGAGCAGGGCGACGTCGAGACCCTCCAGCGCCGCGCGCGCGCCCTCGACCAGCGCCGTAGGGTCGAAGTCCTGCGCGAAGTCGCAGTGCGCCGTGTGCACCGATGTGGCGCCGCGAATTTCCAGGTCGCGCGCCAACGTCGCCAGCCGTTCGGCATCGCGCGCCACCAGGTACAGGTGCGCTCCGCGCGCGGCATAGCGCCGCGCCGCGGCTTGCGCGATCGCCGAGGTGGCGCCGATGAGCAGCACTTTGGTCATGGCTTCAGAGCCCCAGTCTTTGTGATTGCAGTGAAGCGAAGCGACCCAGCGCGCCGTAGCGTTCGCGGATCTCCTGGAAGCGTTGCCACTGCGGGTAGCCGTGGCGGAAGGTGGCGGTCGACATGGCGGCGTCCTTGGCCAGGTACAGGCGACCACCGTGGGCGACGACGATGGCATCGAGACGCGCGCACAGCGCAAGCGCCGCGTCGCTGCGCGCGAAGTCCATGGTCAAGGTCAGGCCGCTGCGTGGAAACGACAACAGGTTGTCGTTGCCGGCGCCGAAGCCCTTCAGCACCGCGAGCGGCGATACCAGGCCGCTGGCGGTCACGCATTGCAACAGTTCGCGCAGCGCCACGCGCGCGCTGTCCGGTGGCAGTACGCATTGATGCTGCAGGAAGCCGCGCCGGCCGTAGAGCCGGTTCCAGTCGCCGAGCGCATCGAGCGGAAAGAAGTAGCGCGCGTAGTGCACGCGATGGCTGGCGGTGTTGCGCGCGCCGCGCGCGTGGTAGAGCGCATTGAAGGCGCGCGTGAGCGGCCTGCCGAGCAGGCCGGCGGGCATGTCCAGCGGCACCGACAGCGCGCGGCGCGTGTCCGGCGCAAGCTCGCCGTCGCGCGCGTGTTCGCCCAGCATCACGATGCCGCGCCCGCGTCGCGCGCCGCCTTGATTGACGTCCAGCCACGCCACCACGTAGGTGCTGCCTTCATGCTGTTCGAGTAGCGCCAGGGTGGTGTCGAGATCGGGCGTCGCCAGCAGGCGTTGGTCGATATGGCTGCTGCTGACGGCACGCAGGCGCAGACGCGCGGCGAGGATGATGCCGGTCAGACCCATGCCGCCGGCGCTGGCGTGGAACAGGTCGGCGTGGCTGTCGCGTGAACAGCGCAGCACCGAACCATCGGCAAGCATCACGCTGATCTCGTCGACGAACTGGCTGAAGCTGCCGTCATGATGATGATTCTTGCCATGCACGTCGGCGGCGATGGCGCCACCCAGGGTCACGTAACCCGTACCCGGCAGCACCGGCAGGAACCAGCCGCGTGGCACCACCACCGCGAGGATGTCGGCGAGCGTGACCCCGGCGCTGCATTCGAGCGTGCCTGCCGCGCTGTCGAAGGCGATGAAGTGATCGAGGCGCGTCATCAGCACGCTGCGGGCTGCGAGGCTGGCATCGCCATAGCTGCGACCCATGCCGCGTGCGATGAGGGGCGCCTGCACGCTTTGCAGCAAGCGCGCCACCGCCGTGCGCGTGGCCGGCGCATGCACCGAGCTTTCGATGGAGGGGTAGCGTCCCCATCCGCTGACCGGCTTGGATATCATCATGACGATTGGCGAGCGTGCTGCACACGGTTCCTGGCTTTTGCCGCTGGCCGCGACGACGGTACGTGCGGCGCGGCTATAATAGCGGCCTGCCGCGCCATGCATGCATGTCACCGCGCCTGGACGGGCGCGGCGGAGGATGGCGCACCCCAGCCAAGGACCCGAGCCATGAGCCCAGTGGACAGCCCCGTCGCGACGCCAGCCGGCGGCGTCAATCGTCGCCTCGTTGTGCTGGCGGTGGGGGTGGTGGCCATCGCCTGCGTGGCGCGCGCCATGCAGCTTGCGTGGCTGTCCGACGACGGCTTCATTTCGTTTCGCTACGCGCAGAACCTCGCTGAAGGTCGCGGCCTGGTCTACAACGCCGGCGAGTACGTCGAAGGCTATACCAATCTCCTGTGGACCTTGGCCCTGGCGGCCTGCATGCGCCTCGGCGCCGGGCCCGAGATCATGTCCCACGTGCTCGGCATCGCCTGCTGGCTGGCGCAGGTGGCGCTGCTGGCCTGGTGGTCGTGGCGCCGCGCCGCCATCGAGGGCACGCGCTACCTGCCGCTTGCCGCGGCGCTGACCCTGGTGCTGGAAGATCAGCAGCGCTGGGCGACCGGCGGCCTCGAAACCAGCATGTTCGGGCTGTTCTCGAGCTGGGGCCTGTTGCTGCTGGCGGTCGAGGTGCCGGACCGGCGTCGCCAGTTGCTGGCGGCGCTGCTGCTGGGACTCGCCACGCTCACGCGGCCGGATGGCGTGCTGTTCTGCGCGCTCGGCGTGGCCTACGCGTTCGTCGCCAGGCCCGGCGCAAGCGTGGCGCAACGCTGCGCCGACAGTGCGACCGTGGCCGTGCCGCTGGCGCTGATCGGCGCCGCTCTCGTCGCGTTCAAGCTGAGTTACTACGGCGATATCTTTCCCACCGCCTTCTACGCCAAGTCGGCGCTCGACGAATATTCCAGCCAGGGCCTGTATTACGTTGGCCTGTTCGTCGAGCGCAACTGGTTCATGCTGCCGTTCCTCGCGCTCGTGCTGTGGCCGGCGCGGCGCGGCTTGCGGCGCCTGTGGTCGCCGGTGTACGGCCTGCTGCTGGTGGCCTTCGTCATGTTCACTTTCTACGTCATCCACAGCGGCGGCGATTTCATGTACGCGCGGCGCCTGATGCCGGCCTTGCCCTTCCTGTGGCTGCTGTTCGAAGCGCTGCTGAACGGCATCGAGCGACAGGCCGTGGCGCTCGCGCTGTTTCTCGCGACGCTGGTGGCGAGCGCCTTGCCGAGCAACCCGTTTGGCGACACACCGCGGACGCTGTTGCGCGGCATCGCCGCCGAGTGGACCTTCTACCCGCGGGACTACGTCGCGTTCTGCCGCAACCGCGGCGAGTTCCTGCATCGCGTGCTGGGCCAGCGCCCGGTGCGCGCGGTCTACAGCAATTCGCTGGCGATGCTCGCCTACTACAGCCGCCTGCCTTACCTCGTCGAGTATTCCGGCCTCACGCAGTACTCGGTGGCGAAGAAGCAGGTCGGCGAACGCGGGCGCGTCGGTCACGAAAAGGCGGTCGACAAGGCGTGGATGACGGCGCACGGCGTAGAGATGTATTTGTTCATGGACAAGGAGCCGCTGGTCAAGAACGGCGCGCGCCGCTACGACTATGCGCGGCTCGGCGGACGCCTGACCGCGCTAATCTGGATCTACCGCGACGAAGTGGTGGATGCGTTTCGTGACCAGCCGGACGTCGATTTCGTGCCCATCGAAGCGGTGATGCCGGGCATCGAAGCGAGTCTCGCCCGGCAGCCCTATGCGCAGGCGCGCGCCACGCTCGACCTGTTCGAATCCTATTACCTCGATCACGCGGCGCCGAAATGGGCCGATACGGCCGCGCGCATGCGGCGCATCGTCGCCGACAAGGCCGGCGCGCAACCATGACGGACTCGCGCCGTGCCGGCGCACAAGGGACAAGCGTGCCATGAACGATACGCCCAACGTGACCGCCCGCTCGCCGCTGGCCGCCATCTTCGCGCTGCTGCGCCCGCGCGAATGGACCAAGAACATCTTCGTGTTGGCGCCGCTGGTGTTCGCCGGGGCATTCAGTCATCGCGTCGCGCTGTACCACGCCGGCCTCGCCTTCCTGCTGTTCTGCGTGGCGGCGTCGGCGGTGTACATCGTCAACGATCTGCATGACGTGGCCGAGGATCGCGCCCATCCCGTCAAGCGTCGCAAGCGGCCCCTGGCCGCCGGTGAATTGAGCCCGCGCGCGGCGTTGCTGCTGTTGCTGGCGTTGTACGGCGTGCTGGCCGTCGGTTACTGGCTGATGCCGCGCGCCGGCATGATCGTGATTGGCTACGTGCTGCTCAACATCGCCCACACCTACTTGCTCAAGCTGCAGCCGGTCATCGACATCTTTTCCATCGCCATCGGCTTCATGCTGCGCGTGTATGCCGGCGCCGAGGCGATCGCGGTGCCGGTGTCGTCGTGGATGTTCGTCACCACCTTGTGCCTGGCGCTGTACCTCGCTTCGATCAAACGCCGCCAGGAATTGAACTGGGCGGGCGGCACGGGGCGTGCGGTGCTGGCGCACTACACCGCGCCGCTGCTGGATCGCTTCGCGCAGACCGCCGCCACCGGCGCCCTGATCTTCTACAGCCTGTTCGTGATGTCGACGCGCCCGGAACTGGTGGCCACCATTCCGTTCGTGCTGTTCGGCCTGTTCCGCTATCAATGGCTGGTGGAGGTACGCGAACTCGGCGAGTCGCCGGCCGATGCGCTGCTCGGCGACTGGCAGCTGATTCTGACGGTGCTGTTCTGGCTGGGGATGTGCGCCTACGCGGTCGGTCATCGCCTGACCTGAGCGCGGGCGCGCGCCCAGGCTTCATACACGGGGCCGCGCTGGTGTATGGTCGCCCCTCTGTCACACCCTGCTTCACAGCTTCAGGAAGGCCTCGATGAAATACTGCCCGCAATGTGGAAAACCGTTGATGCGTCTGCCGCTCGGCGGACGCGAACGTCCGGCCTGCCCCGATGCGCGCTGCGGCTTCGTGCACTGGAACAATCCCATTCCGGTGGTGGCCGCCATCGTCGAGCATGACGACCACGTGGCGCTGGTGCGCAATGTCGGCTGGCCCGAGCATTGGTACGGCTTGGTGACGGGCTTCCTGGAATCGGGCGAGATGCCCGAGGAAGCAGTGCTGCGCGAGGTGCAGGAAGAACTGGGACTGACCGCCGAGTTGAAATCCTACATCGGCATGTACGAGTTCTACCGCAGCAACCAGCTTTTGATCTGTTACCACGTCAGCGTGCCGAGCAAGGACGTCAAGCTCGACCGTCACGAAATAGCCGACAGCAAATGGGTGCACGTCGAGGAAGTCAAACCGTGGACCGCCGGCACCGGCAAGGCGCTGCGCGACTGGCTGCGCCAGCGCGGTATCGAACGTGAACTGGTGGACTTCGACCGCGTGCGTTATTGAACGAACCCGCGCAGGTGCGAATGAATTCGCCCCTATGGCTTGCGCGGCGGCACCGGGTCGATACCGGAGCCACCCCAGGGATGACAGCGCGCGAGGCGCGCCAGTGCCAGGCGGCCGCCACGCAGCACGCCGTGCACCGTGACGGCCTCGGCGGCATATTCGGAGCAGCTCGGCAGATAGCGGCAGCGCGGGCCTAGCAGCGGCGACAGCGCGACCTGGTAGGCCCGGATCAGCAGCAGCACGGCACGCACGGACCAGCGCCGTGTCGCGCCATCACCCTCAGGCGTGTTGGGCATCCGTGGATTCGTAGCCCGGCTTGGCGAAGCGCTGACCGCAGTAATAGCAGTCGACGTGGCGACGCCCTTCGAAAGGCAGGTAGACCTTGGGATGACCGAGGGCGCCGCCCCCTCCATCGCAGCCGATCTCCTCGGCATTGTCATCGACGATCTTTATTTCGCGGGGCCGGGTAGTCACGAATGCACGGAGCCTCAAGGACCGGTGGAAAGATAGTACCGCTTCGAGCGGCGCCGATTCGTATTCTATAGTATCTGTCAGCCGCGCATGGAAGCCATGCCCGGCACCGGCCATGGCTGCCGGCACAATACATTCCGGAGGTCGAATCATGGCGAAGGTCTCGATGAATTCAGCGGTCAACATGAGCGCTGACGAAGTTTGGAAAATGATCGGACAGTTCAATGCGCTGCCGGACTGGCACCCGGCGGTGTCGAGCAGCAAGCTCGAGGACGGCGGCCGGGTGCGGCGCCTGTCGCTGCTGGGCGGCGCGGAAATCGTCGAGCGCCTGGAGAAGATCGACGACAACGACCGCTTGTATCGCTACAGCATCGTCAGCGGCCCGCTGCCGGTCGCCAATTACACCGCCACCATCCGCGTCAAGGACGACGGCAAGGGCAAGGCCACCATCGAATGGTCGAGCGAATTCGACCCGGCCGGCGCCACCGAGAGCGATGCCACCAGCGCCATCCAGGACGTCTACAAGATGGGTCTCGACAACCTGCGCAAAATGTTTGGCGGCTGAGGCCGCTAACGCGGGATTGTCCTTTCCTGACGAGTGAATGCCTGTGAACGATCTTCGATATTCCAGTGACCATGTGTGGGTGCGCCTCGACGACGACGGCGTGGCGACGGTGGGTGTGACCGATTACGCCCAGGCCGAACTGGGCGACGTGATCGCCGTCGAGGCCCCCGAGGTCGAACGCGATATCGTCGTCAACGAAGAGATTGGCATGCTCGAGGCCGACGACGGCAACTTCGAACTGAAGGCGCCGACCAGCGGCAGCGTGGTCGAAGTCAACGAAGCGGTGCTGGAAAAGCCGGAACTCATCAACGAATCGCCGTTCGACGATGGCTGGCTGTTCCGCATGAGCGTCGACGACGAAGAGGCGCTGGATGACCTCATGGACGAGGAAGACTACGCCGACTACCTCGACTCGCTCGGCTGAGGCGGCGGCGCGACGGACGGCTGCCAGTCCTGCAGGTGGCGGGCGATATTGTCGCCCACCCACATCTGCGGCCTCGACGGTTCCTTTAATTCGCGTTTCTCGCGCGCGGCAATCGCGGCGGCAGCCTGCTCGAAGGCCGTCACGAAATTGGTGGTGTGCATGAGCGCGTCGGCGAAGTAGGCCTGGCCGAAATAGGTCCAGTCGCGCTCGGCGCCGCAGCCGAAAGACGAGCGATCACGCGCCGAGGCGGTGATGACGATGCTGTCCGGCGATTTCAAGCCTTCGATGAATCCGCCGGAATAGCACGCGGAAATGATGATCACCCGGTAGCGGATGCCGGCCTGGTCGAAACTCGCGCGAATGTCCTCGGCGTAGAGGTCATTGAGGCCGAGCGGGCCGAATTCCACCGCCAGCGATGAATCCTCGTAGCCGTGGGAGGTGAGGAACAGCACCGCCACGTCGTCATCGACATCCATGATGCGGCCGAGGCCGGCCGCCACGCGCGCGAGATTGTGACGGTTGGCGAGCGGGTAGCTGTCGACGGTGCGGCGGTGGTTGATGAGGGTGAGCGTGCGGCCCGCGAGACCGAGCCGTCGCACCACGATATCGCGCACCGCCAGCACTTCGCGCATGAACACGTCCTGCTCGGCATAGGCCGCCATGCCGACGAAATACAGGTCGGTGGTGAAGGGCGTCTGCGGCCGCATCTCGACCAGCGCCGCGTCGAGCATGTGCTGCTGCTGGTAGTAGACCGATTCGACATCCACGCCCGGCTCGTCGCTTTCAGCCCGGTAGAAGATCGGAGAGTCCGGCAGCCATTGATGCATGGCTGCCAGCAGCGCGCCGTAACACAGCACCGCCAAGGCGCGGCGCCAGCGCGGGCTGTGCAGCGGCGGCAGCGCGAGCGCACGCCACAGCAGCGTGCAGTACCACAGCAGCAGGCTGCCGTAGAAAACCAGGGTGTAGGGCGTGTCGACGTCGAGCGCGAAGGCCTTGGCGAGATACTCGATGGCGCGACCCAGCGCCCACACCGGCAGGCCGGCGCTGCAGGTGACCACCACCAGGTAGCTCATGCCGCCGCGGCCGATGCACAGCCACGCCGCCACGGCCAGCGCCGCCAGCCACAGGTACATGCGCGTCGCTTCGGCCATCGCGCCCCAGATCCAGAATGTCGCGCCGTCACCGGCGGCCAGCCATTCGACCGCCAGCGTCGCGCACCATGCCAACAGCATCATCAGCAGCGCCTGGCCGAGGCTGGCGTCGAAGGCATCGGCGTCGGGC
Source organism: Pseudomonadota bacterium (assembly GCA_016719885.1). Lineage (NCBI taxonomy): Bacteria > Pseudomonadati > Pseudomonadota > Pseudomonadota bacterium. The sequence continues at coordinate 69,058 of JADJYF010000027.1, forward strand.
GTATGGCCGCGCGCCACGCGCGCGCCGGCGATGATGTTGCGCGCGAGGGCGGTCAGCACACCATGGCGCAGCGGGGCGGACTCGCGCGCGGAGGAAAGATCGCTCATGCGGATGAAAGGGAACCTCGATGAAGGGCACACGTCGCGGCGGGCCGTCGCGCATGCCGATGTCGTGCAGGCGCGCGGGAGCGCGCGCTGCCTGCCGCGCATTGCCCGGCAATTTGTGGAATCATGCGCGCTCACCTCGACTCACGGAATTGCACCATGTTGACCGCCGAAGGTAAACGCAGTCTGCGCGCCCAAGCGCACCATTTGAAACCGGTGGTACTGATTGGCCAGCACGGCGTGACCGACGCCGTGATCGCCGAGATCGGCATCGCGCTCGATGCCCACGAGTTGATCAAAATTCGCTTTCGCGGTGCCGAGCGCGATGCGCGCGAGGCGGACATCGCACGCATCTGCGAACAGCTCGGCGCCGACTTCGTGTCCAGCATCGGCGGCACAGCGGTGCTGTTCCGCCATCGACCCGAGCCCAAACCCAAGGCCAAGGCGCGCGCCAAGAAGCCGGCGAAACCGTTCGCGCGCCGGCGCGGTGGTCAATCGCAGCAGGGGGCGTGATCGCGATGAACTGTGATCTCGTGGTGCTCGGCTCCGGGCCGGGCGGCTACTCGGCGGCTTTCCGCGCCGCCGACTTAGGCCTGAACGTGGTGCTGGTGGAACGCGAGGCGAGTCTCGGCGGCGTGTGCCTCAATGTCGGCTGCATTCCGTCCAAGGCCTTGCTGCATGCGGCCAAGGTCATCGCCGATGCCCGCGACATGGCGGTCCACGGCGTGCATTTCGGCGAACCGCGCATCGAACTCGACGCCTTGCGCAATTGGAAAGGCAAGGTGGTCGGGCAGTTGACCAAGGGTCTCGAGGGTCTCGCCAAGCAGCGCAAGGTGCAGGTGCTGCGCGGTACCGGCAGCTTCGCCTCGCCGCACACCCTGAAAGTCACGGGCGCCGACGGCGACACCGTGGTCGAATTCAAACAGGCCATCATCGCCGCCGGCTCCGAGCCGGTGCGTTTGCCGGGCCTGCCGGACGACCCGCGCGTCATCGATTCGACCGGCGCGCTGGCGCTGGCCGACATCCCGGCGCGCCTGCTGGTGATCGGTGGCGGCATCATCGGCCTCGAGATGGCGACCGTGTACATGGAGCTCGGCGCCGACGTGACGGTGGTCGAACTGACAGCGGATCTCATGGCGGGCGCTGATCGCGACCTGGTCAAACCGCTGGAGAAGCGCTTGAAAGGGGGGCTCGCCGCGATCATGACCGCGACCAAGGTGGTGAAGGTCGAAGCGGCCGAAAAAGCGCTGACGGTGCATTTCGAAGGCAAGGGCGCGCCGTCGACGGCGGACTTCGAACGCGTGCTGGTGGCGGTCGGTCGGCGCCCCAACGGCGACCGCATCGGCGCCGACGCGGCCGGTGTGGCGGTCGATGCGCGCGGCTTCATCGCTGTCGACAAGCAGATGCGCACCAACGTGCCGCACATCTTCGCCATCGGCGATATCGTCGGGCAGCCCATGCTCGCGCACAAGGCGGTGCACGAGGGCAAGGTGGCGGCCGAGGTGGCGGCCGGCCACAAGGCGGCCTTCGATGCGCGCGTCATTCCGTCCGTGGCCTATACCGACCCCGAAGTCGCGTGGGTCGGCGTCACCGAAACCGAGGCCAAGGCGCGCGGGCAGGCGATAGAGAAGGGCGCCTTCCCGTGGGCCGCGAGCGGTCGCGCGCTGTCGCTGGGCCGCAGCGAAGGCATGACCAAGCTCATCATCGACCCCGACGACGGCCGCGTGATCGGCGCGGGCATCGTCGGGCCGGGCGCCGGCGACCTCATCGCCGAGGTCGCACTCGCCATCGAGATGGGCTGCGACGCCGAGGACATCGGCCTGACCATCCACGCCCACCCAACCCTGTCGGAAACCGTGGCGATGGCGGCCGAGATGTGGAGCGGCACCATCACCGATCTCTACGTGCCGAAGAAGCGCTGAACGATGCCCGGCGGCGCGTGGCTTGACAGCCCCGTGCCCCCTCCTTAGAGTTCGTGGCAACTTGCTGCGTCGCAACAAAATCCTTGCCGACGGGTTTTTGTGCTTCCATTGCAGCGATGAGTACGCACGCGGGGAGCCCCATCATGACTGCCAATTCACCGTTCGCCGATCTGCCGAGCCCACTCGATCTCGCCGAAGCGGTCGGCAATATCAGCGCCCAGTCCCAGGCGATGCTGCAGAAATTCTTCGAGGGCCACAGCCAGAAGGAATTGGTCGACATCGACCCGGCCGGCATCCTGCCGGCATTCGCGGCCTTCACCGAGAGCCTGACGCGCGATCCTTCGCGCCTGCTCGAAGCGCAGTTCAATGCCTGGAACACCTACATGCAGATCTGGCAGTCGACGGCCCAGCGCATGTTCGGCCTGGAAGCCGAGACCGTGGTGGCGACGCCCAAGGAGGACAAGCGTTTCAAGTCCGAGGACTGGGAAAAGAATCCGCTGTTCGATTACATCAAGCAGACCTATCTCGCCACCGCCGGCCTCATGCAGGGCCTGGTGGCGGGCGCCGAAGGCATGGATGACAAGACCGCCAGGAAACTCGAGTTCTACACCAAGCAATACCTGGACGCGATCGCGCCGACCAACTTTGCCTTGACCAATCCGCAGGTGCTGCACGCGACGGTCGAGACCGGCGGGCGCAACCTGCTCGACGGTTTGAAGAACTTCCTGGCCGACATCGATCCCAAGGACGGCAAGCTCAAGACCCGCATGGTCGATTCGAGCGCCTTCGAACTCGGCAGGAACGTCGCCATCTCCCCCGGCAAGATAGTCTTCCAGAACGAGCTCATGCAGCTCATTCAATACAGCCCCAGCACCGCCGAGGTCTATCGTCGGCCGCTGCTGATCATTCCGCCGTGGATCAACAAGTACTACATCCTCGATCTGCAGCCGAAGAATTCCTTCATCAAGTGGGCGGTGGACCAGGGCCTGACGGTGTTCGTGATCTCGTGGGTCAATCCCGACGAAAGCCTGGCCGAGATGGATTTCGACGACTACGTGCGCCAGGGGCCGATGGCGGCGCTCGACGCCATCGAGGCGGCGACCGGCGAACGGTCGGTCAACGTGATCGGTTATTGCCTGGGCGGCACCTTGCTCGGCGCCACGCTGGCGCTCATGCAGGCGCGCGGCGACGAGCGCATCAACGCCGCGACCTTCTTCACCGCCATGCTGGACTTCGCCGAACCGGGCGATCTCGGCGTGTTCATCGACGAGGGCCAGCTCAAGGGCATCGAGCAGACCATGCAGGAAAAGGGCTATCTCGACGGCGCCGAGATGGCCACCACCTTCAACATGCTGCGCGCGAACGATCTCATCTGGTCATTCGTGGTGAACAACTACCTGCTCGGCAAACAGCCGATGGCGTTCGACCTCCTGTACTGGAATTCGGACTCGACGCGCATGCCGGCGAAGATGCACAGCACCTATTTGCGCAAGATGTACCTCGAGAACCAGTTCTGCAAACCGCAGGGCATGACGGTCGATGGCACGCCGATAGACCTGCGACAGGTGCGCATTCCCACCTGCTTCGTGTCGGCGGTGGAAGATCACATCGCGCCGTGGAAATCGACCTATGCCGGCGCGCGCCTGTTCCAGGGGCCGGTGAAATTCATACTCGGCAAGGCCGGCCACGTGGCCGGCATCATCAATCCGCCCGGGCCGCGCCAGTACGGCTATTTCACCGGGCCCACGCCCAGTGAAATGACCGCCGACGAATGGCTGACCAAGGCCGAGGCGCATGACGCCTCGTGGTGGAATGAATGGACGCAGTGGGTGACGAACCTCGCCGGCGAGAAAGTGCCTGCACGCGTGCCGGGCGCCGGCAAACTCAGCGTCATCGAAGACGCGCCGGGCAGTTACGTCGCGCGTCGTCTTGCGACCTGAAGAGGGTTCTGTCTCAGGCGTTGGGCATCAGGATGGCGATGAACTCCGACACCTCGGTGTCGACCTGTTGCATCAATTCCTCGATGGTTTGCTCGGTGGTGCCGGTCAGGGCCACGGCGGTCGCGTCGTAGTCCGGTACTGGTTCGCTGTCGGCGTCTTGCCATACGGCCGCGCGCGCGGTGGTCGCGGCGATGTGCATCACGGCCGCGAACGGCTGATCGGCGCTCGCCACGTTGTTGATGACATGGGTATGCAGCGCCACCGGTTGCACCAGCGCCGGCGGCAGGTTCCATTGGCGCAGCAGTTCCGCGCCGACATCGGCATAGTCGAAGCCCAGCGTTTCCTGCTGCACCAGGCAATAGGGCCGCTCCGTCGCGCGCGCGGTCACCACGCATTCCGTATAGGCCTGCGGCAGCTGGTGCGCGATGATCAGGTTGCCGATGTTGTGCATGAGGCCGGCGATGAACAGACGCTGCGGCGCCGGCAGTGAACAGCTCACCGCCAGGTGCCGCGCGCAGACCGCGGTGTAGACGCTCATGCGCCAGAAATCGAAGATGTCGAACAATTCGTTCTTGAGCCGCGTCAGCGAGCCGACCGCCGAAGTCGCCAGCGCGATGTCGTGGATCTGCGAAAGACCGAGCACGCGCACCGCGTGATCGATCGAATCCACGCGTGACGCGAGCGCCAGGTAGGCGCTGTTGGCAAGGCGCAGCACGCGGCCGGTAAGGGCCGGGTCGCTGGTCACCACTTCACTGATGGCCCGCAGCGAGGCGCCGGGGTCATCGACGATTTCACGGATACGTACGTAAGCCTGTGGCAGGGGCACGAGGTCGAGCATGCCGTCGACCAGGGTCGCTACCGGTGACATCGTCTGCGCTTGTAAGGATGTAGCCATGAGGCGGCTATCGGCAGCGATTATGCGGGCTTGAATGCCACCCCGGGGGTGGCGCGACGGGAATGTGAGCGATGCCGCAGTCCGGCGCGCGGCCGGGCGGTTGCCGGCCCGCGGCAATGCGTGTGAAATGCGGTACAGATATCAGCGGCCCCGGCCGCCGCATCGTGAGCCGCCATGACCGAGGAACGTTCTCGCCTAGCCATGCCATCGGCCGCACTGGCGCGTCTGCGCCAGGCGGCGCTGGACGGCGACCTGGAGGCCTGCTGCCAGCTGGGGCGCTGTTTCGCCCATGGCTGGGGTGGCCCGCGCGACGAGCGCGAAGCCTTCACCTGGTTCCTGCGCGCCGCGCGCGGCGGCCACGACGAAGCAGCGCTACGCGCTGCTCGCCTGCTGCTCAAGCGGGTCGATGCGCGCGAGCATGAAGCGGACGTGCGTTACGCCCTGCAGCGCGCCGCCCATGGTGGTCACGCCGAAGCCCAGGCCTTGCTTGGCTGGTGTTACCAGCGTGGACGCCTCGTGGAGGTCGAGGATCGGGCGGTAGCCATCGAGTGGTTGCATCGCGCGGCCTTGGCGGGCAGCGCCAGCGGCCGTTACTTCCTCGCCCTCAATCTGCAACGCGGCCTCGGCATCGGTCGCGATGAACGCGCCGCCGCCGTGCTCCTGGAACTGGCCGCCGAGCAGGGCGACGTGCGCGCGCAACTCGCTTTCGGTCGCGCACTCAGCGAAGGACGGGGCGTGGCGCGCGATTGCGGTGCCGCGCTGGCCTGGTATCGCGCGGCGGCGACGCGCGGTCATGCACGGGCGCAGTACAGCCTCGCCCTACTGTTGGCCGGCGGCGCGGCGCCCGAGCAGGATGACGAAGAGGCGGCGTGCTGGATGCTGGCTGCGGCTCGCCAAGGCCTGCCCAGGGCCCAGTACATGCTCGCTTCCATGTTCGAGCGCGGTCTTGGTATCGCGCAGGATCTCGTCAGCGCGCAGCACTGGCTGGAACAGGCGGCGCGCCAGGGTCATGTCAAATCGCAGTGGCGTTTATATCGTTGGCTGAAGCGTGCCGGCCACGGCGCGGCCGCGCTACGTTGGCTGGAGGCGGCCGCCGAAGGCGGCGACCCGCACGCGCAATACAAGCTCGCACGGCATCATCTGAAGCTCGGCGCCGAGACTTCGAAGCTGCGCGCCTTCGTGCTGTTCGGACGTGCAGCCAAGGACGGCCATGCGCGGGCGGCCTATTGCCTGGGCGTTTGCCATTATCGAGGCGTAGGTACGCGGCCCGATCCGCTGGAAGCGTATCGCTGTTTCAAGCGTGCCGCGCAACTCGGTTCGCCGGCGGCGCTGACCGCCCTTCAATCCCTGTCCGGCCGGCTCGGGCCCGATCCCTTGACCCACGCCAGCGGACCGGCGAACTGAGGAGATATCGACCGCGCGATGCCCGTCGTCGTCTTGTTAAGGTGCGCGTTCGAAAATCATTGCCTGGAGCACCGTGCGTTCGAAGTCACGTGCAACGAAGAGTTGTTGCCCGGCGATGACCCAATGCGAAAGATGGCGATGAACGCTCCCCCGACCGGCCAACATCCGCTACAATCGGCGCCCCGGTCGCCAGCGACGGCTTCAGGAAGGCAGTGGCGGAGTGGTCGAATGCGGCTGACTCGACCACTTCGATAGTGAAGTGGGACGCACAGTGCGCCCCGCAGGGGTGAGCCCGCCACAAGGCGGGCGAATCCAATCAGTTGTCCAGCAGCGCGACGCGCTGCCGGTCACTGAAAGCAACCAGTCACGGAGAGGTGGCAGAGTGGTCGAATGCGGCTGACTCGACCACTTCACGATAGTGAAGTGGGACGCACGGAGTGCGCCCCGCAGGGGTGAGCCCGCCACGAGGCGGGCGAATCCAATCAGTTGTCCAGCAGCGCGACGCGCTGCCGGTCACTGAAAGCAACCAGTCACGGAGAGGTGGCAGAGTGGTCGAATGCGGCTGACTCGAAATCAGTTGTACGTTTGCGCGTACCGGGGGTTCGAATCCCTCCCTCTCCGCCAATTCCTTCAGACTCCTGATCCGTCCACCCCAAGAGTGACGCATTTCGCGTGCGCGCTGCTGGCCGGTCGCCCCTCGCTCGTGACAATCTGACCTAGGTTGCCAACGCGTGACCAGGCTACATCAACAGGGAGGTTCATCATGACCACGCCATTCTTCCGTGCTCTCGCCATCGTCACCGCGCTCGCCGCGCCGCTCGCCCATGGCGCCAACCTGCTCAGCAATGCGGGCTTCGAAGAGGGGCTCAATGACTGGCAGACCAGCGGCAGCGCCGCGCTTCGGAGCGCGAATCCGGCGGCTTTCGAGGGCGAGTCCTATGTATTCGGCAGCGCCACGCCGTTGTTCGCGGTGAGCCAGGTGGTGGACCTCGTGGCGGGTGGCCTGGTGAACCCGACCGATATCGACAGCGGTGCTCTCAAGCTCGTGTTCGGCGGCTACCAGGCGGGCTTCAGCGGACAGACCGACGCCGGGCAAATCACCGTGACCTTGCTCGATGTCGGTCTCAACCAGTTGAATGCGGTGTCATTGCCGTCGTTCTTCTCCAACGGCATCTGGGTGGAACAGCGCGGCGAGACCTTCCTCTTACCCGGCACGCGCAACGTGCGCTTCGACTTCATCGGCACGCGCAAACAGGGCTCGAATAACGACGCTTATCTGGACGCCGCCTTCCTCGAGGTGACGCCGGCGCCGGTGCCCTTGCCGGCGAGCCTGCCGCTGCTGGCGGCGGCCGTGGGCGGGCTCCTGTGGCGTCGCCGCGCGCGCTGAGTTCGCGCACCCACGCACCTGAGATTGAGTCACCTGTCAGGCGTCCTCATGGCGAGGGCGCCTGACGGTCTGCCGATTACACCACCAGGTCCGAAGCGCCGAGACTCGTGACGCCGGTCAGGTTGATGACGAACTCGACGGTGTTGAAGTCGAGGTCGGTATTACCCGACAACACGCCGTTTTCGAACTTGAGCTGACCGGCCGCGGTGAATGCCGAGACCAAGGTGGTGCTGAACGCCTCGTCACCGATGGTGGTGGTGTCGGCGTCAATCCCCGAGAGGTCCAGCAGATCGCCGGTGGTGAAGTCCGTGACGGTGTCGGTGGCCGCGACGTCGGTACCGAGGTCGGTCAGCGCATCGAAGTCGAATCTGTCATTGCTGGCGCCACCGGTCAGGAGATCGATGCCTTCGCCGCCGCGCAGGATGTCGCCGCCGCCGCCGCCCGACAGGGTGTCCGCGCCGTCGCCGCCGATCAGCAGGTCATTGTTGTCGCCGCCGACGAGTGTGTCGGCGCCGCCGGCACCGCTCAAGGTGTCGGCCCCCGCGCCGCCGTTCAGGACGTTGGCGTTGTCGTTGCCCGTCAGGTTGTCGGCGAACGCCGAGCCGGTGAGATTCTCGACGTTGAGCAAGGTGTCCGTGCGCGAGCCGCCGGTCACCTGCGCGGTGCTGATGGCGAGGCTGACGGTCACGCCTTGGGTGCCGCTCACGCCGGAGGCATAGCTCACGGTATCGGTGCCGTCACCGCCATTCAGCACGTTGTTGCCGACGCCCGCGATGAGGAGATTGCTCTGCGCGTTGCCGGTGAGGCTGGCGGAGGTGGTCAACATGATCTGGCCGCGCTCGACGAAGTTACCCAGCGTGTGCGCCGTGGCGAAGCTTTTGACCAGGTCGGTGCCGCCGCCGAGGAGCTCCCGTTCGATGTCGGTCGCGTCGCGCACGATATAGGTGTCGTTGCCCGCGCCGCCAATCATGAGGTCGCGGCCCGAGCCGCCGTCCATGAAGTCGTTGCCGTTGCCTGCGGTCATGGTGTCATTGCCGGCCAGGCCGTACATGCGGTCGTGGCCGCCGGTGCCCTTCATGGAATTGTTAGAGGCGTTGCCGAGTATGGCGGTACCGGCGAACATCACCACGCTTGCGCCGGTGTGGCCGACATTGCTGACATTGCCGGCCTTGTCCGTTGAACGGATGAGGATATCGTTGGCTTCGTAGGCGCCTTCGGCCAACTTGAAGCGGAAGGCGCTGGAACCGGTGGTCTTGCCGCGCGTCCAGTGCGCGCCCTTGTCGGTGCTGAACTCCCAGGTGGCGCCGGCTTCAATGCCGCCCACCGACACCACGCCGGTCTTGTTGTGAATGGTGCCGGTGGTGGTTTCCACCGCCGATTTGATCACCACGTTCTTGAGTGGCACGTCGCTCATGCCGGCGCGATCGCCGGTGGCGACCTTGCCAATCTTGTCGATCACCGACATGCCCGACACGACCTTGCCGAACACCGCGTAGCCGTCGTTGCTGGCGCTGTGGTTGAGTTCGGAATTGCCGACCAGATTGACGAAGAACTGGCTGGTCGCGGAATCGGGATCGGAAGTCCGCGCCATGGCGATGGTGCCGCGGGTGTTCTTCAGCCCATTGTCCGACTCGAGGCTGATGGGCAGGTAGAAGGGTACCTTCTGCGCCAGGCCCGTGGTGAAGCCGCCGCCTTGCACGACGAAGTCGGATATCACGCGATGAAACACCAGGTTCTTGTAGAAGCCGCTGTTCACGTAGGCGAGAAAGTTGACGACCGTGTACTGCGCATCGTTCGGCGCCAGTTGGAACACCACGTCGCCAAAGGTGGTGGTCATGGTCACCCGCGGGCTGGTGGTCCATTTGCCGGCGGGCCAGAGTTCGGGGGGCACGGGCTTGGTGGTATCGGTGGCCATGGTTGCGCTTCGTCCGGTTGGGTAAGGGGGACATGTCCGCGGCGGACACGTGCCAAGGGCTATGCTTTATACCAAACTCGGGCGCCGAATATGATGCAGAAACTGCGCTTCATCGCGGTAATTTGCGCAGGCACACAAAGTTCACATTCGACAGACGCGCCGCCAAGCGCCAGGCACCGCACGGTGACCACGCAGCGCCACGCGTGAGCGCACTGCCGCCCGGGTCTTACTCGACGACCTCCGCCACCATTAGTTCGAGCCGCGGCACGTCCACTATCTGCATGCCACGGCGCTGCAGCTTTTTAAGAAGGCCAATCTTGGTCAGCCGATTGAGTTCGTTGCACACCGCTTCGCGGTTGCAACTGATGCGGGACGCGAATTCGAGATGCGTCGGCATGCGCTCTATGGTGACCACGCCGGCCCCGCTGCCGGCGGCGCGCGCCAGTCGCAGCAATTCGGCATGGATGCGGTTGTTGACGCCTAGCGTGCTCATTTCCACCACGCGGTCGGACAGCAGGCGCACCAGCTTGGCGAGGCGCCGCAGGACATAGTTGGAAACCGATGGATATTCATGCAGCACGGTCAGGAAGTTGCCGGCGGTGAGCGACACGAGGAACGATGGGCTGCGGGCGATGACTTCCGCCGAGCGGAGGTCGCCGTCGAGCGCCGACAACTCTCCGAACATCTCGCCCGGTCCGGTATCGCGAAACGCCACCTGGCGGCCGCGCGCCGCGAAATAAGTGATCTTCACCACCCCGCTCATCACGAAATACACGCCGTGGCCATCGTCCCGTTGCGGAATGATGTGCTCGTCGGCGGCGTAACGGCGGCCGTGACAAAGGCGGGCAATCTTTTCGCGCGAGGCCTCGGGCAGTGACGCGAACGCGTCGAGCGCTGCCAGCGATTGCGCGGTGACGGTGATATTCCTCGTTTTGACCATGTCCCTGACCTCCCTCGAGTATCGATTGCGGATACCAGGCCCCCGCCTGGTGTGCGAGCTGCACGTCCACGCTGGAAAGGCTAGCCGCAAACGAGATGCGGAAGAACGAGAAATCCCACATTTGGGAGGCGACGGGGAGGGGCGGGGGAGCGGTAGCGGTGACCTGACCGGCAGGTCACCGCCGCGAACGCTCAGCTGACAACCGGGTTGGCGTCGCTCCAGGCCAGCGCCTCGTCACTGACTTCGAGTTTGACCTGCGACCATTTCAGGGACACGCGTTCGACCGTGCCTTCGACCGCCAGCTTGAAATTGCCGAGGTTCAACTCCTCGGCCGGGCGCGACAGCAGCTGGGTCACGGCATGGGCGGCTTCGAAAGGCTCGAGCATGCGTGGCTGCCAACGGCCGAAGACCTTGGCATTGTCGGCGTATTCCTCGGTCATGCCGGTGCGCACGAAGGGCAGCATGAGGCAGCAGGCGCTGGCCATGTTGGCGGCCTTGCCGAGATTGGTACGCAGCACTTCCGGCAGGCGCAGCACCGCCCAGTTGGCGACCACGTAACCCGGCACCGCCACGCCCGGTTCGATGGACTGCATGGACGAGATGTAGATGAACTGCACGGGACTGTTGTGATAGACCGCTTCGCCGGCCCACAGGTGGGTCATGTAGACGAAGCCGTCAATCTTGGTGTCCATCACCAGCTTGGACTCGGCGAGGTTCTCGATGAATTCGCGGCGCACCCGCGCGCGGCGTTCGGCGCGACTCTCGCCGTCGATTTCCGGCAGCGCGCGCCCGAAGCGATAGCCTTTTTCCGTCAGGCCGGAATTGCAGATCACGATGTCCGGGCCTTTGCCGCCCATCTGCTCGATGACGTAGCTGCGTGACGCCCACAGGTCGCGGGTGTTGGTGACATCGGCCTGCATGGCAAACGCCTTCACGCCATTGGCGCGCATGGCATCCACCATGTCGAATCCGTCGCGGTAGCTGGAATGGAAGTGCACGCCCACCACTTCGGCGCCGCTGGCCGCCGCCGCCAGCGCCAGGCCCTGGCCGATGCCGCCGTCCTTGCCCGAGCCGGTGATGAGAACGCGCTTGCCCTTGAAGGCGTTTTCCGGAAATTTGAATTTTTCGTAGTCAGCCGTAAACGCCATGGCGATGCTCCTTGGGGTTCTTCTTTGCTATGCGGTCAAGGTAATGGATAGTCCTGGGCGAATCCAGCGTGAAACCGTGTCACGCGGCGGCGCGTGCGTTACGGGCACGCGTTGGACGCCCGGCGCTCGTATGCGATGATTCCGACGAAGCATTTTGGGGCGTCCATGAACAACAATTCCGTACACGGCGCGGGGGAGATCCGCGTGGCCGTGATAGGTGCCGGCATGTCCGGCATTCTGACCGGCATCCGCCTGCTCGAGGCCGGCATTTCGAATTTCGTCATCTACGAGAAGGCCGCGAGTTGCGGCGGCACCTGGCGCGAGAACAGCTATCCGGGCCTGTCCTGCGATGTGCCTTCGCACCATTACGTGTACACCTTCGAGCCGAATCCCGAGTGGAGCCACATGTTCTCGCCGGGGCCGGAGATCCGCGCCTACTTCGAGCGTACGGCGGAAAAATACGGCGTCGCGTCCTACATCCGCTACAACACCGAGGTGGTGGCCGCCGAGTTCAACGACGACCGCTGGCATCTGCGCTTCGCCGATGGCGGCGGCGATGAGGCGACGGTGGTGATCGCGGCGACCGGCGTGCTGCATCACCCGGTCTACCCGGACATCGACGGTCTCGACACGTTTGCCGGGCCGTGCTTTCACAGCGCGCGCTGGGATCACGGCGTATCGCTCGCGGGCAAGCGCGTCGGCATCATCGCTACCGGCTCGACCGCCATCCAGATAGTCACCGGCATCGTCGACGAGGTGGCGTCGCTTGATCTGTTCCAACGCACGGCGCAGTGGGTGTTGCCCGTATCCCAACGAGCCTTACAGCGAGGAGCAGAAGGCGGAGTTTCGCGCCAATCCGGCCAAGATGAGCGAAATGTTCTGGCATATGTCCGATCAGTTCACCAACTCGTTCGCGCGCGCGGTGATCGGCGACGAGACGCAGATGGCGCGCATCGAGCAGCGTTGCCGCATGAACCTCGAACACAACATCCACGACCCCGAGCTTCGTGCCAGGTTGACGCCCGACTACAAGGTGGCATGCAAGCGCCTCATCATGTCCGACAGCTTCTACGCGGCGATTCAAAAGCCGAACGCGCACCTGGTGACCGACGGCATAGCGCGTATCGAAGCGCAGGGCGTGCGCACTCGCGACGGCGTACTGCACGAGCTCGACGTGCTGGTGCTGGCCACCGGCTTCGATGGTCATCGCTTCATGCGCGATATCGACATCCGTGGCCAGGGCGGCGTGAAACTCGACGACGCATGGTCGCAATCGCTCGAGGCCCATCGTTGCCTGGCGGTGCCCGGCTTCCCCAATTTCTTCATGCTGATCGGGCCCAACAGCCCGATAGGCAATTTCTCGCTGATCCTCATCGCCGAGATGCAGGTCGATTACATACTCAAGCTCATCGAGCGCATTCGCGCCGGCGCATGTCGTGCGCTGGCGCCGAGCGCCGAGGCGACCCGGCGCTTCAATGCCGAGATCCGCGATGCAATGAAGCACACGGTGTGGGTGTCGGGCTGCCGCAGCTGGTACCTGGACAAGAACGGCACGCCGGTCACCTGGCCGTGGTCCTTCGAGCGCTTCAAGGACGACATGCGCGAACCGCGCTGGGCGGAATACGAGCTCATGGCCTGACACGCGCGCGGCGCATCCAACAACATCCCAAGAGAGGCACGCAATGGACGGATTCAAGCACGGCTATGCCAGCGTCAACGACGCCCGGCTCCACTATGTCGAAGCCGGCCACGGGCCGCTGGTGGTACTGCTGCATGGCTTTCCCGAACTGTGGTATTCGTGGCGTCACCAGTTGAGCTTCCTGGCGCGCCACGGCTACCGCGCGGTGGCGGTAGACCAGCGCGGTTACGGTCGCTCCTCGAAATTCTGGCGCACAGAGGCCTATCGCATCGGACCCCTGATAGCCGACGTGGTGGGGCTGGTCAAGGCGCTGGGCGAAACGCAGGCGGTGGTGGTCGGCCATGACTGGGGCGCGCCGGTGGCTTGGACCTCCGCCTGGCTGCACCCGGAAGTGTTCCGCGGCGTGATGGGCATGAGCGTGCCGTTTGCCGGTCGCGCCTTGATCGGACTGCCGGGCAATCCTTTCGGTGAGCAGCGGCCCGATGAATACCATGCCGAACTGGCCGGCCCCGGCCAGGATTTCTACCAGACCTATTTCGGCACGCTCGGCCCCATCATCGATGAGTTCGAACAGGATGCGCGCGGCTGGCTGCGGGACATCGTCTACTCGGTGTCGGGCGAGGGCATGCTGGAGGCGGGCTTCGATATCAATGCCGCCGATCCCGTCACGCTCATCCGTGGCAGCGCGCTGTGCATTCCGCACGGTACGCGCATGCGCGAACGCTTCATGACGCCCAAGGTCATGCCACCCTGGTTCGACGAGGCCGATCTCGAATTCTTCGTGCGTGAATATGAGCGCAGCGGTTTGGCCGGCCCCTTGAGCTATTACCGCAACCTGGACGCCGATTGGCACGATCTTGCACCGCACGCCACGCGCAAGCTCACCGCGCCGTCGTTTTTCCTGGGCGCGGAGTTCGATGTCGCGACCTGGTGGGGCGCCGAATGTATCGAGCGGGTGAAGGAAGTGGCGACCGACTATCGCGGCACCGAGATCTTCCCGCGCTGCGGCCACTGGCTGCAGCAGGAACGTCCGGAAGACACCAACCGCGTGTTGTTGGAATTCCTGCGCGGCCTGGACTGAGATGCCGGAGGCGGCGCCGACACCAGCGCCGCCTCCTTCATCTGTCCCTTAGTGCGCCTGGCTGAGCATCCAGCCCCAGTAGGCGAAGATCAGCATCTGCACACTGAACAAGGTGGCGCGCGCCATCACCATCGGCGCCGAGGTCGACGCGATGTGCACCACGGACTGCGCGATGCGGGCATAGAGCACCACCATGGCGAGCTTGTCGGTGATGTCCGTATGGCCGGTGGCGATGGCGAGCAGCATGAGGCCCACCGCCAGGGCCAGGTTCTCCAGCGCGTTGGCATGGGAGCGCGTCATGCGCAGCCCGAACGCGTTCAGATCGCGGCCATCGGCCTGAAACGCGTTCAATTCCTTCTCGCCCCGCATGATCGCGCTGACGCGCGTGAATACCAGGGCGAAGGTCAGCGCCACTGACCACATGACCATTCCAATCAAGGCAATTGCCGTCGTGCTCATATCCCCTCCCAAATCATGGTGATACCGGGTCGTGGCATGGTGACGCCTGCCCGGCGTTGTTGTGGGGCCGGCAAGGCCGGCCACGGCACCGCGGCCATGCGGCCGCGGGTTCGCGGCAGGATAACAGACGCCTGTCACGGCGCAGCGCCCGATGCCGGCCCCGGCCCCGACGCGACGGCGCCTGAACTTTTTCCGGCGATGGTCGATATGCCTGATAACGAATCTCAATCCTTAGCCGGCGAGACCCTCCAACCACCGTGTCCAGAACACTTTCTATCAAGCAGAAGCTCGGCTTTGCCATTCTGCTGGCCATGGTGGTTGGCCTGGTGGTGGCCGGCGCGGCTTTCACCTGGCGTGACTACCACGCCACGCGTGCCGCCCTGGTCGCACGTGCCGAGGCCCATGCACGCATGGCGGCATTGGCCAGTGCCGCGAGCATCGCACGCGGCGACCGCGTCGGCACCGAGCGCGCATTGCACCTGCTCGACGGCGACAGCGCCATCGTCGCTGGCCGCATCGATACGCCCTCGGCGCCGGGTTTCGCGCGCTTCGAGACCTCCGCCTGGGAAGCCGCAAGTCAGCGACAGGATTTCGAAGCCAGCGCGGCGGTGGTCGCCGATGGACGCAGCCTCGGCCGCGCAACGGTGGGCGCGAGCTTTGCCGAAGTGCGCAAACGCCTGTGGCACGACGTGCAACTGGTGGCGGCCATGGCAGCCATCGCAATCGTGGCGGCACTGGCGCTCGCGACACGCCTGCTGCGCGGCATCTACCTGCCGGTGATGGGCCTGACCGCGATCGCCCGCCGGGTGCGCGAATCGCGCGATTACGCGCTGCGCGCACCGGTGCTGGCCACCGACGAACTCGGGCAGCTGTGCGCCGACTTCAATGGCATGCTCGCCGAGATCGAACAGCGCGATCGCGAACTCGAAACGCAGGTCGAACAACGCACCGAGGAACTCAAGCGGCGCAATCACGAACTGTCATCGCAGATCGCCGAGCGCAGCGCCACCGAGCGCGCCCTGGTGGCGAGCGAACAACGCTTCAAGAGTGCTTTCGACAGCGCCGCCATCGGCATGATCATCGTCAACGAGGCGCGCCAGATCCAGCACGCCAACCAGGCCTTCGAAGCCATGCTCGGTTATGCGCCCGATGTCATGACCGGCATGGCGCTGCGTGAGATATCCCACCCCGACGATCGCGAGACCGGTCTATACCAGTACCACGAACTGGTGGCGGGTCAGATCGAGCGCTACCAGATCGAGAAGCGCTACGTGCATCGAGACGGCCATCCGATCTGGGTCTTGTGCCACGTGTCGGCGGTGCGCGACGCGAGCGGCCGTTACCAATACGCGATTGGCCAGATCCAGGACATCACCGAGGCGCATCAGCTGTCCAAGGAGCTGTCCTACCAGGCCACCCACGACGCCCTGACCGGCCTCGTTAACCGTCGCGAGTTCGAGGCGCGCATCGAATACGCGCTGGAAGGCACCTGGCGTAACGGCAAGGAACACGCCATCTGCTATCTCGACCTCGACCAGTTCAAGGTCATCAACGACACCTGCGGCCACGTGGCCGGCGATGAACTGTTGCGCCAGGTGGCGAACGTGTTGCGCGCCAAGGTGCGCGCCAGCGATACCATCGCGCGCCTCGGCGGCGATGAATTCGGCCTGTTGATGGAGAACTGCCCGTTGGCGCAGAGCCAGCGCGTGGCCGAAAGCTTCCGCGCCGCCATCGAGGATTTCCAATTCGTGTGGGACGACAAGCGCTTCCGGGTGGGCGTGAGCATTGGCCTGGTGCCCATCAATCGCGATTCAGCGAGCGTCACCGAGGTCCTGCAACAGGCCGACACTGCTTGTTACGCGGCCAAGGATCTCGGCCGCAACCGCGTACACACCTACCTGCGCGACGATGAAGAGCTGGCCAAGCGTCACGGCGAGATGCAGTGGGTGACCAAGATCCAGGCGGCGCTCGAGTCGGATCAGTTCCGTCTCTACGTGCAGCCCATCGTGCCGGTGGTCGGTGCACGCAACCGCTACGAGCACTACGAAGTACTGATCCGCATGATCGATGGCGATGGCGCCGAGGTGCCGCCCGGCGCCTTCCTGCCGGCCGCCGAGCGCTACAATCTCGCCGCCCAGGTCGACCGTTGGGTGGTGTCGCACCTGCTGGAATGGGCGGCGCAGAATCCGCGCGAATTCGCGCGTTTCGACATGTGCTCGGTCAATCTCTCAGGCCTGACGCTGGCCGATGAATCCTTCCTCGGCTATGTCATCGACCTGCTGCGCGCGGCACGCGTGCCGAGCAGCAAGATCTGCTTCGAGATCACCGAGACCGCGGTGATCTCCAATCTTTCACAGGCCAGTCGTTTCATCTCGACCTTGAAGGCCCTGGGCTGCTTCTTTGCGCTGGACGATTTCGGCAGTGGCCTGTCGTCGTTCGCCTATCTCAAGAACCTGCCGGTCGACTACCTCAAGATCGACGGCATGTTCGTGCGCGATGTGCACAGCGACCCGCTCGATCGTGCGCTGGTGCGCTCCATCAACGACGTCGGCCAGGTGATGGGCAAGAAGACCATCGCCGAATTCGTCGAGAACGATGACATCATGCGCGTGCTGGCCGAGGTCGGCGTGGACTACGCGCAAGGCTATGGCGTCGGCAAACCGTTCCCGTTGTCGCGCCTCGATCACGTCGAACCCGAGGCGCGCCTGGCGGCGGTCAGTTGAGGACCGCGCGCCTCATTCCGGGAACAGCCCGAGCGCGCTGATGGCCTGACGGATGCGGCCGTGAAAGGCGCGCGTCGCGCAGATCACGCCGCGATTGGCGGCGAGGCCCGCGCCCTTGGAAAAATCCAGCGGCTTGCCGAGCACGTCGGTGACCACCGCGCCCGCCTCTTCGGCGATGATCATGCCGGCGGCGTGATCCCAGATCTTCTCCACGTAATCGCGGCGCGTCGGCAAGCGCAGGTAGGCCTCGGCCTGGCCGCGGGCCACCACGGCGTACTTGCACTGGCTATCGAGCCGCGCCGGCGCGCCACGCGCGGCGAGGTAGTCGACGATGCGGCCGGTGTCGTCGATGCGCGAATGCGCCGCTTCGACTGATTCGCACACGCGCATGGCGCTGATATCTTCCTCGCGACTCGCATCCAGGCGACGCGGCGACAGGTTCGGACGGTCCGCTGGCACCGCCCAACTGCCGCCGCCGCGCACCGCATGGAACAGACAGCCGCGCGTGTCCGGGTCGTCGAAGGAACGGTTGAAATCCTGGGACAGGTTGGGGCAGCCCAGCACGCCGAGCACCACCTTGCCCTGTTCGATGAGGGCCAGGGAAACCGCGTACTGACCGCCGCGCAGAAAGCCCTTGGTGCCGTCTATCGGGTCCAAGGTCCAGTAGCGCGCGCCGCTCGCGTCGTGATTGCCGAGGTCGATCGCGTCCAGCACATCGTCGATGCCGGCGCCCGGCCAGGCCACGCGCGCGGCGGCGGCGACTTCTTCGCGCAGGGCCGTGCGACCCGCTTCGCGCAAGGTCTCGGCGTCTTCTTCGCCGACCATGGTCAGGGTGCCGAACGCGTCGGCGAGCCGGCGGGCAATGACGGCCTGTGCGGCGTAATCAGCCACCGTCACCGGGCTCATGTCGTCCTTGCTGTGACGTTCGATGTGCTGTTGACGGCTCTGCACGTGACGGGTCACGCGACAGGCGGCAGCGACCGCCGCGATGGCAACGGGCAAGATGTCCTGGTAAGTGGCCGAGTGCGTCACGACTGTCCTTTCTCTGTGGTTGACGTGGCGCCGGGCGGCGCCCACGGTGTTAAACTCCGAGCCCTGTTTTCCCAGCGCCGTCGGGTTTCCGTAGCGCCTGGCGCGCATGCCGATGGCTGCCGTCGGCGCCGTGCCTCGAACTTGCGCGCAATGCCCCAATCGAGGAGGAGAGCCGTCCATGTCCGAGAGCAAAGTCCGTCCGATCCCGGCCGCCATCGCCGCGTCGGCGCACATCAACGAGCAACAATACGTCGACATGTATCGACGCTCGATTGAGACACCCGATGCGTTCTGGGCCGAGCAGGCCGACAAGTTCGTGAGCTGGGATGCGCGTTGGCACACGGTCTCCAACTGCGACTTTAACACGGCCACCATCCGCTGGTTCGAGGGCGCGCGGCTGAACGTGTCCTACAACTGCCTGGACCGCCATCTCGCCACCCGTGGCGAGCAGACCGCCATCATCTGGGAAGGCGACGACCCGGCCGCGCACAAGCACATCACCTATCGTGAACTGCATGGCGAGGTGTGCCGTTTCGCCAATGTGTTGAAGGCGCGCGGCGTCAACAAGGGTGACCGCGTCTCGATCTACATGCCGATGATCCCCGAGGCGCTGGTCGCGATGCTGGCCTGCGCGCGTATCGGCGCGGTGCACTCGGTGGTGTTCGGCGGGTTCTCGCCCGACGCCCTCAAGGATCGCATCCTGGATTCCGAATGCGTGGCCTTGATCACCGCCGACGAAGGTCTGCGCGGCGGTCGCGGCGTGCCCTTGAAGGCCAACGCCGACAAGGCGCTGGAAGGCTGCGAGTGCGTGAAGTCGATGATCGTGGTGCGCCATACCGGCGCCGCCATCGCCTGGACCGCTGGCCGTGATCACTGGTACCACGAGTGCATGGCGAGCGCTTCCGAGGACTGCCCGCCCACCTCGATGGACGCCGAAGACCCGCTATTCATCCTCTACACCTCGGGTTCGACCGGCAAACCCAAGGGCGTGCTGCATACCACCGGCGGTTACCTGCTGCACGTGGCCATGACCCACAAGTACGTGTTCGATTACCACGAGGGCGACGTGTACTGGTGCACGGCCGACGTCGGCTGGGTGACCGGTCATTCCTACATCGTCTACGGGCCGCTCGCCAACGGCGCAACCTCGGTGATGTTCGAAGGCGTGCCGACCTATCCCGACGCGGGCCGCTTCTGGCAGGTCATCGACAAGCACCAGGTCAACATCTTCTACACCGCGCCGACCGCGTTGCGGGCCTTGATGGGCCAGGGCGATGCCTTCGTCACCAAGTACAGCCGCTCGAGTCTGCGCATACTCGGCAGCGTCGGCGAGCCCATCAATCCCGAAGCCTGGGAGTGGTATTACAACGTGGTCGGCGACGGGCGCTGCCCGATAGTCGATACCTGGTGGCAGACGGAAACGGGCGGCATCCTCATCACGCCGCTGCCCGGCGCGCGACGCCTGAAGCCGGGCTCGGCAACCTTGCCGTTCTTCGGTGTCGAGCCGGCGCTGGTCGATGATCAGGGCCGTGAGCTGGATGGCGCGACTTCGGGTTCGCTGGTCATCAATCGTTCATGGCCCGGCCAGATGCGCACCGTGTATGGCGATCACGAGCGCTTCAAGGAAACCTATTTCAAGATGTTTCCGGGGCGCTATTTCACCGGTGACGGCGCGCGTCGCGACGAGGACGGCTATTACTGGATCACGGGCCGCGTCGACGACGTGATCAACGTCTCCGGTCATCGCCTCGGCACCGCCGAAGTGGAGAGCGCGCTGGTCCTGCATCCGGCGGTGTCGGAAGCCGCGGTGGTGGGTTATCCGCACGCCATCAAAGGTCAGGGCATCTATGCCTACGTGACGCTCATGCACAACGTCACGCCCAGCGAGGAATTGCGCAAGGAACTCGTGCAGCACGTGCGCACCGAGATTGGCGCCATCGCCACGCCCGACGTCATTCAATGGGCGCCGGGTCTGCCGAAGACGCGCTCCGGCAAGATCATGCGGCGCATCCTGCGCAAGGTCGCGGCCAATGAACTGGACAACCTGGGTGACACCACCACGCTGGCCGATCCGTCGGTGGTGGACGACCTCGTCAGCCATCGTGCCAACCAGTAGCCGACGTCGACGGGCAAGCGCAGCGCGCGCGTCGCGAGGCGCGCCGTGAGTGGCGATGACGAAGCGCCGTGGCTGAAGTCGTGGCGCGCGTGGACCGAGACCGCGAGCAAGGGCTTCCAACCCGGCATGGGACAGCCCTTCTCAGCGGATTCGATAGCGGGGCTCGCCGACTCGTTCCGGCATTTCGCGCGCGCGATCCAGGGCATGATGAACAAGGGCGGAGGCGAGGACTTCGCCAATCGCTTCATCGCAATGCTGCAGCGGGCCGCGTGCGCGGGCGACTCCGCCAATCACGACGACTTCATCAATGCGCTGCTGGCCAGTGCGCCGCGCGCCTTGCTGGGTGTATTTCCCGACGCCGGCGCCGGCCGGGCGTGGTTGCAGTGGTCAGCCACCACCCAAGCCTGGGCGCACGAGCTGCTGGCGCTGCCGTCCATCGGCCCGTTGCGCGAATGGCAGGAGATGCTGAAGACCGTGCAGGCCGCGGCGCTGCACGAAGATCGCATACGCGCCGCTGTCGATGAACACTACCGGCTGGTGACGCGCGCGGCCTTGTCGCGCCTGGCGTTGGCGCTGGAAGATCATGACGGTCCGCCCATCCGCAGCGTGCGCGCCCTGTACGACCTGTGGATAGACCAGGCGGAAGCGGCTTACGCCGAACGCGTCATGAGCCACGAGTTCGCGCGCGATTTCGCTGCCTGGGTCAATGCCGGCAGCGCCTTACGCCTGGCGATACGCAAGCTTGGTGGACGTTTGACCGCGCTCATCGACGCGCCGGGCCGCGATGAGATCGATGTCTTGCTGGCGCGTCAGCGCGACATGCAGCGTGAACTGTCGGCGCTGCGCGCCGAGCGGGAGGCGGCGCACGCCAACCAGCCGCCTGTCATTCCCGTGACAAATGCAGCGGCCGACACCGTGATGCGCGCAGCGGCGCCGCAGGCTGTGCCCGCGGCCAAGCGCGGCGCACCGCGCGCGATTGGCGCCGCGGCTCCGCGCCCCAAACGTCGTGCGTCGAACGGCGGCAAAAGCCCCGCGACCAAGCGCGCGGATGCCACGCCGCCCCGCGCCAAGAAGGCGCCGCGCGGTGAGTTCGACATCGGCCACATTCTCGACGCCAACAAGTAGCCGCCATGCCTCGCCTTGAATTGCACGAGGACGCGGTCCGCCAGGAAATGGCGGCGTTCGCGCATGGTCTGCAGCAGGGGTTGGGCGTGTTGAGACGCACCGGCAAGGTCACGGTTGGCGTGACACCGCGCACCTGCATCTTCGAGATCGAAGGCGTGCGTCTGTATCGCTATGGCTCGAGCGATGAGCCCTGTGATCGCGTGCCGCTGCTGATTGTCTACGCCTTGGTCAACCGTCCCGAGATGGCGGATCTGCAGGCGGGGCGTTCCTTGATTGCCGCGCTGATGGAACGCGGTTTCGACGTCCATCTCATCGACTGGGGCTATCCCGGTGGCGCCGATCGACTTCTGGGGCTGGACGATTACGTCAATCGTTACATCGACGCCTGTGTCGACCATCTGAGGACGCGCTTGTCGCGGGCCGCGCTGCCGGTGCTCGGCATCTGTCAGGGCGGTACTTTGAGCACGTGCTACGCGGCGCTTAATCCGCACAAGGTGGAACGCCTGATCACCACGGTCACGCCCATCGATTTCCATACGCCGCGCGACATGCTTAGTCACCTCGTTCGCCATATCGATGTCGATATGCTGCTCGCGGGTTCGGGCAACATCAATGGCGATTTTCTCAACGCCTTGTTTCTTTCGCTCAAGCCTTACCGCCTGATGCAACAGAAATATCTGCGCTTCATCGAACAACTGGGTGACGCCGAGGCGGTTGCGATGTTCCTGCGCATGGAACAGTGGATCTTCGACAGCCCGTCCCTGGCGGCGCGCGCCTGCGGCGAGTTCGCACGCGACTTCTACCAGGGCAACAGGCTCGTCAAAGGCGAAGTGTTCCTCGGTGGGCGGCGTGTCGACCTGGCGGCCGTCACCATGCCGGTGCTCAACATCTATGCGCGGGACGATCACCTGGTACCGCCCGCGGCATCGCAGGCCTTGCGCGCCGTGGTCGGCGCCAGCGATTACTCGGAGGTCGAACTGCCGGGCGGGCACATCGGTGTCTACGTCGGGCTCAAATCGCCACGCTCGGTGCCGACGGCGGTTGCCGAATGGATGAGCGCGCGACGCTGAAGCGGAAAAAGAGGTCCCCCCCGAGCTCCGCGGGGAGACGGAGTCCGGAGGGGCGAGGGGAGGTCAATCAGAGATGAGGACGGCGCCTCGATAATTCAAGTTCAGGCGGCCTTCTTGGCGGCCTTCAGCGGAAAGAAGCTCGGGATGGTGAAGTCGGCGTTGCCGCTGACTGCCTTGAAACCCTTCTCGATCCACGCCTGGTAGGCTTCGCGAGTCTCGGTCAGGATGTCGGCGGTGGTGCGCGCGGCTTCCAGCACCTTTTCGTTCAACTCGGTGGCGAGCTTGGTCTGCTCGGAGAACAGCT
The DNA here is from genome assembly GCA_016719885.1 of Pseudomonadota bacterium. Taxonomy (NCBI): domain Bacteria; kingdom Pseudomonadati; phylum Pseudomonadota; species Pseudomonadota bacterium. The sequence continues at coordinate 92,262 of JADJYF010000027.1, forward strand.
CCTGCACGCCCTTCACTTCGCCCAGCGAGCTCACGTACTTGGTGCTGGCTTCGAAAGCGGCATTGGCCAGCTCCATCTGCTTGCCGGTCAGCTTTTCGATGACCTGGGTGTTGATGGCTTCGAGTTCCTTGGCGGCCTCGATGGCGTTCTTGCCGTATTCCTGCCAGTTTTCGATGAATTTGTTTTCCATGTGCGGGCTCCTGGGATTGGGTTATGGCGCCGTGCGCCGATGTTCGAACGGGGGCGGCGCATTTGGTGCGACGCAACATTATTGCGTTGCAGCATAGGCCGCCGAAAACGTCAAGTCAAGGCCGGCGAGCGATCTTTTTCGGCGCCGCCGGGCACGCATTTCGATGGCTTGGTGGCCAGCGTCGGCGCGTGCCGAAACCGGTGTGGCAGTGCGTGCCAAGTTGGCAAATCGTTACAAGTTTTCGTCAACATGCCGCCTGCGGTCGGCTACACTTGCGGCCAATTTTGAGCGGTCATCATCGGCGCGCTTTCCCCGAACCCATGATTCGCAGCCCCACCAATGCATCGCAGCGGGGCGCCACCGCCATCCAGCTTTTCCTTGAATTTGCAATTCGGAGTTTCGTCAATGACTAACAGTGCCGATTTGGCGGCATGGGTCGATTCAGTCGCCAAACTGACCCAGCCAGACCGTATTCACTGGTGCGACGGTTCGGAGGCCGAGAACGCCAGCCTCATCGAACTCATGCTGGGCACCGGTGACCTCGTCCGCCTGAACGAAGGCAGCCACCCCAACTGCTTCCTGCATCGCTCCAACCCGCAGGACGTCGCGCGCGTCGAACATCTCACCTTCGTCTGCACGCCCGATGCCGACGATGCCGGCCCGAACAACAACTGGATGGCGCCCGCCGACGGCCATGCCAAGATCGACCCCTTGTTCGAAGGCTGCATGCGCGGTCGCACCATGTACGTTATCCCCTATCTCATGGGGCCCTACGGTTCGCCCTATGCGCGTGCCGGCGTGGAGATCACGGACAGCCCCTACGTGGTGGTCAACATGCGTGTCATGGCGCGCATCGGCAGCCAGGCGCTGGCGCATCTCGAGCAGGCGCCACGTTTCGTCAAGGGTCTGCATTCGATTGGCGACCTCGATCCCGACAAGCGCTTCATCATGCATTTCCCCGATGAACTGCTGATCAAGAGCGTCGGCTCCGGCTATGGCGGTAATGCCTTGCTCGGCAAGAAATGCCATGCCTTGCGCATCGCCAGCGCCCAGGCGCGCACCGAAGGGTGGCTGGCCGAGCACATGCTGATCCTGGGTATCGAGAATCCGCAGGGCGAGACCACCTACGTCGCCGCCGCGTTTCCGTCCGCCTGCGGCAAGACCAACCTGGCCATGCTGGTGCCGCCGTCGACTTATCAAGGCTGGAAGGTGTGGACCGTCGGTGATGACATTGCGTGGATGCACATGGCGGAGGATGGTCGCCTGTGGGCCATCAACCCGGAAGCCGGTTTCTTCGGCGTGGCGCCCGGCACCAGCTCCAAGACCAATCCCAACTGCATGCACATGCTCGACCGCGACACGATTTTCACCAACGTCGCGGTGACGCCCGAGCTCGAGCCCTGGTGGGAAGGCATCGACGGTGCCAAGCCCGCCGAGCTCATCGACTGGCAGGGTCGCAGGCACGAGCTCGAAAAGACCGGGCCGGCCGCGCATCCCAATTCGCGTTTCACGGTGTCAGCCAAGCAGTGCCCGAGCTTTTCACCGCAGGGTGAAGCGCCGCAGGGCGTGCCGATCTCGGCCATCATCTTCGGTGGCCGTCGCTCGACGGTTGCGCCGCTGGTGTTCGAAGCGACCGACTGGAACCACGGCGTTTTCGCCGGCGCCGCGATGGCTTCGGAGACCACCGCCGCCGCCACCGGCGCGGTCGGCCAGGTGCGTCGCGATCCGATGGCGATGAAGCCGTTCTGCGGCTACAACTTCGGCGACTACTGGGCGCACTGGCTGAGTTTCGGCGCCAGGTCCGACAAGCTGCCTCGAGTGTTCCACGTCAACTGGTTCCGCAAGGACGCCGACGGCAAGTTCATGTGGCCCGGTTACGGCGACAACATGCGCGTGCTCGAATGGATCCTGGAGCGTTGCGCAGGTCGCGGCGCGGCGGTCGAAACCCCCATCGGTTTCGTGCCGGACGCCGCCACGTTGCGCCTGGACGGACTCGACCTGGACCGCAACACCATGCATGCGCTGCTGTCCATCGACCCCCGGATCTGGCAGAAGGAAATCGAGGAAATCGAAGCCTATTTCGATACCTTCGGCAACCGCATGCCGCAGGGCCTGCGTGAGCAGGCGCGCCGCATCAAGCGTGCGCTGGACGCGCAGCTCGCGGCCTGAGATTCGAGGAATGCGGATACGCGGCGGGCGCCATGCCCGCCGCGCGGGACGGGATTATTCGGGCTCGTCGGATTTCTTGCGGGGCGTCAGCAAAGCGTTCTTGAAGAACGTGTCCTGCATCTGCTTCCACATGTCGAGATTCTGCTTGGCCATTTCGCCGAAGGCGGAGGACATCGGCAGGTTCTGCATCGCTTCGCGCATCTGGGTCTGGAAGCGCGCCTGCTGGTCGCGGAACATGTTCAGGCTCTGACTGATGAAGTCGCCGGCCATGCCCTGCACCGAATTACCGTAGAAGCCGATCAGTTGTTCCAACACGTCGGTGGAGAACAGCGGCTCGCCTTCTTCCTCCTGCTCGATGATGATCTGCAGAAGAATATTGCGCGTGATGTCCTCGCCGCTCTTCTTGTCGATGACACAGAAGCCGATGCCTTCCAACACCAGCTTGCGCACGTCATTCAAGGTGACGTACTTGCTTTCGGCGGTGTCGTATAGACGGCGATTGGGATATTTCTTGATGACCCGTTTGGCTTCGTCGTTCATGCGGTCTTTCCCGTTACAGACTTTGAGTGCGACGAGCTGCTGCGCACCGTAGCGATTGCCCTGAATACGCGCGGCACATCTGTGTGTGCGTCACGCCTTGTTGCGTTCGACCGCCAGGGCCACGCCCTGGCCGCCGCCGATGCACAGCGTGGCGAGGCCACGACGCGCATCGCGTCGCGCCATCTCGTGCAGCAGGGTGACGAGGATACGCGCACCCGAGGCGCCGATAGGATGGCCAAGGGCAATGGCGCCGCCATTGACGTTGACCTTGGCCGGGTCCCAGCCCAGGCCGCGATTGACTGAAATGGCTTGCGCCGCGAAAGCTTCGTTGGCTTCGATGAGATCGAGATCCGCGACCTGCCAGCCGGCCTTGGCCAGGCATTTCTGCGATGCCGGGATCGGGCCGGTGCCCATGATGGCCGGATCGACGCCGGCGCTGCTGCCGGCCTTGATGGTGGCGAGCACCGGCAGGTTGAGGCTGGCGGCCTTGCTGGCCGACATCACCACCACCATCGCCGCGCCGTCATTGATGCCGGACGCGTTGCCGGCGGTGACGGAACCATCCTTCTTGAAGGCCGCGCGCAGATTGGCGAGGCTCTCTTGCGTGGTCGCGGCGCGCGGGTATTCGTCGCGCGCGAAAAGCAGCGGCTCGCCCTTACGTTGCGGAATCGAGACCGGCACGATTTCATCGGCGAAACGGTCGGCGGCCTGGGCGGCGGCGGTCTTGGCCTGGGTGGCGGCCGCGAACTTGTCCTGCTCGTCGCGCGCGATGTCGAACTGCGCGGCGATGTTCTCGGCGGTGACGCCCATGTGGTAGCTGTTGAAGGCATCCCACAGGCCATCGACGATCATCGAATCCTGCAGCGTCCAATCGCCCATCTTCTGCCCGTTGCGGGAACGCGGCAGCAGGTGCGGTGCGAGGCTCATGTTTTCCTGGCCACCGGCGATGACGATTTCCGCATCGCCGCAGCGTACGGCCTGGGCAGCCAGTTGCACGGCCTTGAGGCCGCTGCCGCACACCTTGTTGATGGTGAGGGAAGGTACGCTGTGGGGAAGGCCGGCGGCGATGGCGGCCTGGCGGGCGGGATTCTGGCCGGCGCCGGCGGTCAGCACCTGGCCCAGGATGACTTCGTCGATGCTGGCCGGATCGAGCGCCAGTTTTTCCAGCAGGCCGCGGATGACCTGCGCACCGAGCTGATGTGCCGGGATGTCGGCGAGCGCTCCTCCAAAGGAGCCGATGGCGGTGCGCAATGCGCCTACGATGACGGCCTCAGGCATCGGGATTTCCTTCCATATGGAGCAGCGGCTGGTGCCCGTAATCTACGCTGCACCGCACCATCATGCAAGGGCGCGCCGCCCTGATGCGGTGCGCGCGCGAAGCTAGAAATGGATCGCCCGCTTATCGACCGCCAGGGCCGCTTCATGCATGGCCTCGGCGAGGGTTGGATGGCCATGCACGGTGCGGGCGATGTCCTCGGCGCTGCCGCCGAATTCCATCACCGTCACCGCTTCGGCGATGAGTTCCGAGGCGTTGGGGCCGATGATGTGGACACCGAGCACGCGATCGGAGTCCGCGTCGGCGATGACCTTCACGAAGCCGTCGGCATCACCCATCGCGCGTGCCCGGCCGCTGGCCATGAACGGGAACGTACCCGCGCGCAGGCCGTGGCCGGCAGCCTTGGCTTGCTGTTCGGTCAGTCCAGCCCAGGCGATCTCGGGCCAGGTGTAGATGATCCAGGGAATGACGTTGAAGTCGATGTGCGGTTGCTGGCCGGCGATGCGCTCCGCGACCGCCACGCCTTCTTCGCTGGCTTTATGCGCCAGCATCGGGCCACGCACGCAGTCACCGATGGCGTAAATATTGCCGACGCCGGTATGGCAATGCGCGTCGACTTCGATGAAACCGCGCGCGTCGCAACGAATGCCCGCGTTGGCAAGCCCCAGGTCAGTCGTATTCGGTTTGCGACCGACCGCCACGATGAGTCGGTCGAAGACCGTGCTTTCGGATTTCTCGCCGATGCTGAACTGTACCTCGACCGCGCCGGCGGCCACCTTGCTGCCGGTAACCTTGGCGCCGAGGCGAATGTCGAGTCCTTGCTTGGTAAGGATCTTGAGCGCCTTTTTGCTGACCGCCGCATCGGCCGCCGCCAGGAAATCGGGCAGGGCTTCGAGCACCGTGACCTTGGCCCCGAGTCGACGCCACACGCTGCCGAGTTCCAGGCCGATGACGCCGGCGCCGATCACGCCGAGCCGCGCCGGCACTTCGCCAAACGCCAAGGCGCCCGTCGAATCGACAATGAATTGCTCATCGACCACCGCCGACGGAATGCTCGCCGGCAGCGAGCCGACCGCGATGATCACGTGTTTCGCGCCGACCACGGACTTGCCGCCGTCGACGGCCGTGATCTCGACGCTGTCGACACTCGCCAGGCGGCCGTGGCCGTTGAGCGTCGTGACCTTGTTCTTCTTGAGCAGACCACCGATACCCTGCGTCAGGCCTTGCACAATCTTGCTCTTGCGCGCCTGCATGCGCGCGACATCGATGCTGGCCTTGGCATCGATGCCATGCTCCTTGGCGTGGGCCTGGATGAATTCGAAGTGGTGGGAGGAATCGAGCAAGGCCTTGGACGGAATGCACCCGACGTTGAGACAGGTGCCGCCCAGCACCAGCTTGCCGGCATTGTCCGTCCAGCGCTCGACGCAGGCGGTCTTGAAACCGAGCTGCGCCGCGCGGATGGCCGCGACATAGCCACCCGGGCCGCCACCGATGACGACGACATCGTAGTTGTCCATGGCCACCTCTAAATCTCGAGCAGCATGCGGGTCGGGTCTTCGAGCATGCGGCGCATGCTGTCGAGACATTGCACCGCCTCGCGGCCGTCGATGATGCGATGGTCATAGGACAGGGCGAGATACATCATCGGACGGATCACCACCTGGCCGTTCTCGGCCACCGGGCGGTCTTGAATCTTGTGCATGCCGAGAATGGCACTCTGCGGCGGATTGATGATCGGCGTCGAGACCAAGGAGCCGTACACGCCGCCGTTGCTGATGGTGAAAGTACCGCCGGTCAGTTCGTCGATGGTGAGCTTGCCGTCGCGCGCGCGCTCGCCAAAGTCGCGAATGCGGCGCTCGATCTCGGCGAAAGTCATGCGCTCGACATCGCGCAGGATCGGCACCACCAGTCCGCGCTCGCTGCCGACCGCCACTCCGATGTCGAAAAAGCCGTGGTAGATGATGTCGTCGCCATCGACCGAGGCATTGACCACCGGGAATTTCTTCAGCGCCTCGACGGCGGCCTTGACGAAGAACGACATGAAGCCGAGCTTCACGCCGTAGCGATCCTCGAAGTCGCCCTTGAAGCGATTACGCAGATCCATCACCGGCTGCATGTTCACTTCGTTGAAGGTTGTCAGCAGGGCGTTTTCGCGCTGCGCGGACAGGAGGCGCTCGGCGGTGCGCTTGCGCAGGCGCGTCATCGGTACGCGCTCCTCGACACGGCCCGTGACCGGCGCGGCCTGCGGCTGTACGTCGCGCACCGGCGGCGGCGGCGCGGGCGCAGCGGCGGGCGCCTGCGCAGCCCGGCTGGTATGGGCCAGCACGTCGCCCTTGGTCACGCGTCCGTCCTTGCCACTGCCGGCGATGCTGGCGGTGTCGACACCGGCTTCGGCGGCGAGCTTGCGTGCCGCCGGGCCGGCTTGCGCCGCACTGCCGGCGGGCGTGGCGGGCGCTGCGGCGACGGCGGGCGCGGTGCCTGCGCTGGTGGCCGCGCCCTCGGTGTCGATGACGGCGAGGATGTCGTCGGTCAGCACCACGTCACCGGTCTGGTAACGGATCTCCTTCAGCACGCCGCCATCCGGCGCCGCGACTTCCAGGGTCACCTTGTCGGTTTCGAGATCGATGAGATTATCGCCGCGCTCAACGCGCTCACCGACCTTCTTATACCAATTGAGCAAGGTCGCGTCGGGTACGGATTCCGCCAGCGCGGGTACTTTTACTTCAATCAGCACGATGTTTTATCTCCCGGTTGCCGGATGTCGAGCGGTCAAGGCTCAAGCGGTTTTCTTTTGTCGTGTTTTGAGTGCGTCGAGGCTCAGCGCTTCGTCGATGATGGCTTGCTGCTGTTCGAGATGCAGCGAGGCATAGCCTACCGCCGGCGACGCCGAGTAGGGGCGCGCGACGCAGGTCAATTCCTTGTGTTCGCCGATGCAGCCACGCAGGTGGCGCGCCGACAGCAGCATCGACCACGCGCCCTGGTTGCGGGGCTCTTCCTGCACCCAGACCAGTTCGGACGCGTTGGGATATTGCGCGAGCGTGGTCTGCATCTCGTCCTTGGGGAACGGGTAGAGCTGTTCCAGGCGGATGATCGCGACGTTGTCGATGTCGTGCTCGCGACGCGCCTCCAGGAGATCGAAATAGACCTTGCCACTGCAGGCCAGGATGCGCGTGACCTTGGACTTGTCGAGGCGGTCGACTTCATCGATGACGGGTTGGAATTGACCGTGAATGATCTCTTCCAGCGGCGACACCGACAGGCGATGACGCAGCAGGCTCTTGGGGCTCATCACCACCAGCGGCTTGCGATAGGGCCGCACCTGCTGACGCCGCAGCATGTGGAACATCTGCGCCGGCGTGGTCGGATAGCAGACCTGCATGTTGTCCTCGGCGCACAACTGCAGGTAACGCTCGAGGCGCGCCGAGGAGTGTTCCGGGCCCTGGCCGTCATAGCCATGGGGCAGCAGCATCACCAGGCCGCAATAGCGCCCCCACTTCTCTTCGCTGGAAGCAATGAACTGGTCGATCACCACCTGCGCGCCATTGGCGAAGTCGCCGAATTGCGCTTCCCAGATCACGAGCGAATTGGGCTCGGCGCTGGCATAGCCGTATTCGAAGCCCAGCACCGCTTCTTCCGAAAGGGTCGAATTGATGACCAGGAAATCGGCCTGGTCGGCGCTGAGGTTCTGCAGCGGCAAGTAGGTTTCACCGGTCTTCTGATCGTGGATCACGGCGTGACGATGGAAGAACGTGCCGCGGCCGCTGTCCTGGCCCGAGATACGCACCGGGCAGGCGTCCGTGACCAGGCTCGCGTAGGCGAGCGTCTCGGCGAAACCCCAGTCACAGGGTTTCTCGCCATGGGCCATGGCCAGCCTGTCGGCCAGCACCCGCGTCACGGCGCGATGCAGCGCGAAGTTTTCAGGCACCGTCGTGAACCGCTCGCCGAGGCGCTTGACGCGTTCCGCGCTGATGGCGGTGGCGGCGGTCTGTCGCCAGTGGGTGCCGCGGAACGGGTCGAAGTTGATGGCGTAACGCGTATCGGGCGCCGGCGCATGGGGGCGCGACACCACCTCGTTGTTTTCCAGCGCGTCGATGTAACGCGACGCCATGGCTTCGGCGTCACCGGGCTTGATCACGCCGGCATTCACCAGTTTCTCGGTGTAGATCTTGCGCACGCCCGGATGGTTGCGGATGTGCTGGTACATGATCGGCTGCGTCGCCGCCGGCTCGTCCGCTTCGCTGTGGCCGTGCTTGCGATAGCAGATCATGTCCACCACCACGTCCTTGTTGAACTCCATGCGGAAGTCGAGTGCGATACGCGCCGCCATCGCCACCGCTTCCGGGTCGTCGCCGTTGACGTGGAAGATCGGCGCCTGGACCATTTTCGCGACGTCCGTGCAGTACAGGGTCGAACGTGAATCCAGCGGGTCGCTGGTGGTGAAGCCGATTTGGTTGTTGATGATGATGTGGACGGTGCCGCCGGTCATGTAGCCGCGCGTCTGCGACAGGTTGAGCGTCTCCATCACCACGCCCTGGCCGGCGAAAGCCGCATCGCCATGGATGAGCAAGGGCAACACCTGGTTGCGCTCGTTGTCCTGGCGGCGATCCTGGCGCGCGCGCACCGAACCTTCCACCACCGGGTCGATGATCTCGAGATGCGAGGGGTTGAAGGCCAGCGTCACGTGCACCGGACCGCCGCCGGTCTGGATGTCGGACGAAAAGCCCATGTGGTATTTGACGTCGCCCGAGCGGGTTTCCTTGGGGCCCTTGCCTTCGAATTCGGCGAACAGCTTCGAGGGGTGCTTGCCGACGATGTTGACCAGCACGTTGAGGCGGCCGCGGTGCGCCATGCCGATCACGCACTCCTTCAGACCATGGCGGCCGGCGTCGTCGACCAGCTGGTCCATCAGCGCGATGGCCGATTCGCCACCTTCGAGCGAGAATCGCTTCTGTCCGACGTACTTGGTGTGCAGGTATTCCTCGAGTGCGCCGGCGGCGATGACACGTTCGAGCAGGGTGCGGCGCTTGTCGGCATCGAAGTCGGGCTTGGCGCGGCATACTTCGAGGCGCTGCTGAATCCAGCGCTTCTGACTGGTTTCGACGATGTGCATGTACTCGGCGCCGATGGTGCCGCAGTAGGTGGTGCGCACGATCTCGAGGATCTCGCGCAGCGTGGCGCGGTCCGGGCCCTGCAGGGAGCCGGTGTTGAACACCGTGTCCAGGTCGGCGTCGGTGAGGCCGTGGAAGGCCGGGTCGAGTTCCGCCACCACCGGACGTTCGTACTGGTTCAGAGGGTCGAGATTGGCCTGGCGGTGGCCACGGAAACGATAGGCATTGATCAACTGCAGGACCGCGACCTGCTTGGCGGCGTTCTGCACGTCGTCGCGCACCACGGTGACGGTCGCGCTCCTGGGTGCCGTGGCCACCGTCAACATACGGTTGCGAACGTCCGAATGGCGGACGTCGCGGCGTTCCTCGCTGTGGTCATCCTGCAGCGTGTCGAAATAGGCGCGCCATTCGTCGCTGACCTTGCCGGGGTCGGCGAGATAGGTTTCGTACAGCTCTTCCAAAAACGGCGCATTGGCGCTGAAGAGACATGAAGGAGGCTGGGTCATCGGGGTTCCTTCAAGATGGTCCGAGGAGGTCTTCGATATGACTGGGTCGCGAGAAACAGTTCCAGGCGTTGCGGCGGCTTATCGGCACAAGGTTTAACGATCTTTGATCATCGGCCCTGCAAAGTCATTAACGAAGCCTGCTCCGAAACGGGCGCGAACGCGCCAATTCAGTGCCTGTGGCGGTTGCCCGCGGCGTGCGGCGCGCGACGCTGCGCCTTGCCCGTGCAACAAACGGGACGGTATGCTAGTCCGCTGTCGCCGCGGAGCGGCGGCGTCCAGCGCGTGACGTTGCCGCGAGCCAGGGCCTCGTGCAGGCCTCGGCCCTTCATCCCTGCGTGCCGTGACTGCGCGACGCATCAGCGTTTTTCGTGCGGGCCGCGACCACCGTCGGCCCGCGACGCCGAGGCGCAACCGAAAACCCCGTTTGAATAACACGTGATTGATAAGGACGTGACTGCCATGAAGTCCCCCGTAAGAGTTACCGTGACCGGCGCCGCTGGTCAGATTTCCTATGCCCTGCTGTTCCGTATTGCCGCTGGTGAAATGCTGGGTCGCGACCAGCCGGTGATCCTGCAGCTTCTGGAAGTGACGCCGGCGATGAAGGCCCTGAACGGCGTGGCCATGGAACTGGACGATTGCGCGTTCCCGCTGCTGAAGAGCATCGAGATGAGCGACGACCCGAACGTCGCGTTCAAGAATTCCCAGGTGGCCCTGCTGGTCGGCGCGCGTCCGCGCGGCCCGGGCATGGAGCGCAGCGATCTGCTGGCCGCCAACGGCGGCATCTTCAAGGTGCAGGGCAAGGCGATCAACGATCACGCCGCGCGTGACATCAAGGTCATCGTGGTCGGCAACCCGGCCAACACCAACGCCTGGACCTGCATGAAGAGCGCGCCGGACATCGCGCCCACCCAGTTCACCGCCATGACCCGTCTTGATCACAACCGTGCCAAGGCCCAGCTCGCGGCCAAGACCGGCACCGCGGTCGCCGACATCAAGAAGGTCACCATCTGGGGCAACCATTCCACCACCCAGTATCCGGATCTCAGCCAGGCCACCGTCGCCGGCAAGGCCGCACTGTCCTGCGTGGAGCGCCCCTGGTACGAGAACGAATACATCCCGCGCGTCGCCAAGCGCGGCGCCGAGATCATCGACGCCCGTGGCGCATCCAGCGCCGCGTCGGCCGCCAATGCCGCGCTCGAACACATGCGTGACTGGGTGCTGGGCACCGCCGAAGGCGATTGGGTCAGCATGGGCATCGCCAGCGATGGCAGCTACGGCATCGAGAAAGGCATGATGTATTCCTTCCCGGTCACCTGCAGCGGCGGCAAGTACAGCATCGTGCAGGGGCTGCCGGTCGACGAGTTCAGCCGCAAGCGCATGGACGCCACGGCCGCCGAGCTGAAGGAGGAGAGCGTCGCCATCGAGCAGCTGCTGGGCTGAGCGAGACTGCGCAATCGCAACGAAAAAGGCGCCCTCGGCGCCTTTTTTGTGGGGCCCGCCGCCGTGGTTGAACAACGTCGGCGCATTGTACAAAATCGGCCCGCTATCCCCGGCAAGGCCTGAACGTCCTGTAAGCGCGAGACCATGATCGACAAGTACGGATTTCGATCGAATGTCGGCATCGTTCTGCTGAACGATCGCGGACAGGTCTTCTGTGGGCGGCGCATCGGCATGTCCGCCTGGCAGTTCCCGCAGGGCGGCATCAATCGCAACGAAAGCCCCGAAGCGGCCATGTACCGCGAACTGAAGGAAGAGGTCGGGCTGGACCGCGAACACGTCGAGTTGCTGGGCTCGACCAAGGGCTGGCTGCGCTACCGCCTGCCCAAGCGTTACATCCGCTACAACCAGCAGCCGCTGTGCATCGGGCAGAAGCAGATCTGGTTCCTGCTGAAATTCTGCGCCGACGAAGCGCTGCTGCGACTGGACAGCGCCGAGGACCCGGAATTCGACGCCTGGCGCTGGGTTGATTACTGGGATCCGCTGGGTTTCGTGGTGCCCTTCAAGCGCAATGTCTACGAGCGGGCACTGCACGAATTCTCGGAATTCGTGGCGGGTCTCGCCGGTTTCGAATCCGCTCCCACCGCGCCCGATCTGCCCGGCTCATCCTGAGCACGGCGCGTTCCGGCGCCGACCTTTCGCTCGCTAGCCGCCTTTGCGTGAGGCCAGTTCCGGCAGGATGCTGCGTGCCGCGCGGTCACGCACGGTGCGCGCGAAGCCGGTGGCGAAATATTCGGGGAATTTCCACGATCTGATCTGGCTGGAGAGGGCCTCGAGCTGTGGCTGGCAGGCGCCGAGCGCATTGTCGGCGACGCGCCGGATGTCCGGGTCACTGTCGATTTTATTGGTGGCCTGCTCGTAAACGCAGCTGTTGTAGGCGTTTGCCGACTGCATCATCTGGCCGCGCTCCTCGACGGTCATGTCGCCCGGCGAACGTTCGCCCGGCGCTTCGGTCGGACTTTCGGCGTGGCCCCCCACGGGCAGCAGGGCGAGGGCAAACAGCGCGTGAGCAAGATTCGGTCGCATGCAAACTCCTAGGGGCTGAAGGTGGCGCGTTCCAACTGCCAGTCCTGGGGACGACCATCGACGCGCGTGCAACCCAGTGGCACCCGTTCGCCGCCGGCGGGCGCGGTGCCGACCACCCATCCCTGGCGATGGCCGTCGCCGAAAACCCGCATGAGCCGATAGTCGATGGCGCGGCTGTCGTGGCGGTTGTAGAGCACCCGCAGCTTGCCACCCTCGCTCAGAATCTGGCAACGGCCATCGGCCTCGGATTGAAATTCAATGAAGCCGGCCGCGGCCGCTTGCGCGATCGCGGGCGACGTCTCGGCACGCACGCCGGCGGCCATCGCGAGCAAGACAATTCCGGCGCAATGCCTGTGAGCTGAACCGACCATGGGCAGCGAGTGTAAGGCGGCCGACGACAACGGCCAATAGCGCCGATAGCTCGCGGTCCGCATCTCAAAATCATGCCTTGTCGTTGATTTCCGAAATCATTTTCGGTTACTCACAGATGTTGTGGATAACTTTGTTGATGAAAGGCCAGGAGCGCTCCGATCGCGCCGCTGCGCGAGCGCTTTTTGTCAGATTGGCGAAAATTTCGCCGATTCGCCCAAGCGTATCTGATTCAATGACTTAGGAGATTCGGCGAGGTTTCGCGCCGATCCGCGGATTAACATTTTCACGATTCTGTCAAGTCCGCGCGGTGGTGTGTATAAGCGCCTCGCGCAAGGCTTGAATTCGCCGGGTTTTCATGATTCGTGCAGCGTTTCAGGCGATTGCGCCGGGGCGCGGCGAGGGGCGGCAAACGCGTCCCGGGGCGGGCTTGAAAAAACCATGGAATCGAGACGGATTCGTGATGCCGTCGAGGCGGCGGCAAAGGGCGCAAAGCGCGTCGATTTCCAGGGCTGCCGCTGTGCCGGCAGCCCTGGTGTTCAAGCTCAGGCCTTGCCCGTAACGCGATGGCGCCGCGCGAACAAGCCGCCCAGGGCGCTGGCGAGCAACAGAACCGGCGCCGGCACCGGCACCGGTTGCGTGCCACGCAGTTCCGACAGGAACACCGCGCTGTCCCACAGGGGGTCATTGGAGTCGGCGATCACGGCCTTGATGTCGTGGACGGTACGGGTCGGGTCGAGCAGCCCGGCGGCGGTCAGCACCGCGGTGTAGCCGTCGAATTCGAACGGCGCCGCCGTGGCGCCGCCGTTGACGTTGGGCGTGAAGAAACCGTTGTCGTTCTGGGTGGTATCGGTGCACGGAAACACGCCATTCGAAGTGCAGTTGTCCAGCACCACGAAATTACCGGGATCCAGGCGGGCGACGTTGACGCCGTCGATCAGCAGCGCGAAGCCGTCGCGGAAAATGCCGGTCCATTCCGGGTATTCCTCGGACGCGAACACGAACTTGGTGGTCACACCGGTGACGCCCGGCGCGACGGTGAAGGAGAAGCTCAACTGGTCACGGTCGTAGGTCCACTGCTTGCTGAGCGAGGAGACCTCGAAACTCGCGCCGGTGCCGGTGACATTGGTATAGCCCGACGAGGTGTTGGTGGTGGGGAAATTCGCCGAGCCGGTGGTCAGCACGATGCCGCCGCTATTGATGACGGTGCCGAACTCGCTCGCGCCGTAGACGCGCCCCTGGTTATTGGCTCCGATGTAATTGATGGAGCCGGCGGTGACGGTGATGCCGCTGTCCGGCGCCAGCCATGCGTCGACCAGTTGATTGCCGGTCGCCGAAGGCGGCGTGACGACCGGCGGTGTGACCGGCAGGGGCGGCGATGACGGGCTCTCGGTTTCCAGCGACTCGAGCTCCGCTTCGGTCATTTCGGCGATATCGGCATCGTCGGCTTTTTCAGCGCCGTATTGCAGCACGTAGAGGTCGTCCGCCGAGGGGTTGTCGTCGACACCGTCGCCGCCGCCGCCGCCGCCGCCGCTGTTGCCGCCACCGCCGCCGGAGCCGCCGGCGGCGAAGCTGGCGCCGCTGGCGACCAGGGTCAGGACAAAAACGAGATCACGAAGCTGGCGGGTGGTCATGTCGAGTGTTCCGATGATTGATGGGGCCGTGGCGTCGCACGCGTGCGGCGCCTTTGGCGCAACACGAACGACAGGTTTGTGCTTTCATCGTGCGAGGGCGGTTGCGCGTTCAAGTGCGACGCCACTCGAGCGCCCTGTGTTGCAGTTGTTGACAATTGCGCGGCGCCTGGGCGCGGCCCGACCGCGCGATTGACGCCCCCGCGGCGCGGCGGGAGCATAGAGCCCGACGGGCGAAGTCAGACGAGGAATTCCCGACATGGCAGGTGGATGGTCGCGCGACGGCGCGGTACAGGATCAAATCGACCAGAGCGTCGCCGACGCCGTCGAGCATGCGCGCCTGGCCCTGGCCGGCGGCGTGAGCCGGCCCGATTGCGAGGACTGCGGCGAGCCCATTCCCGAGGCGCGCCGCCAGGCGGTGCCGGGCGTTCGCCGCTGCGTTGCCTGCCAGGAGCAGCACGATGCCGACGCGCGCTTCCAAAGCACCTTCAACCGTCGCGGCAGCAAGGACAGCCAACTGCGCTGAGCGTCGCGATCGCGACGCCAGCTCGCGGCGCGGCGCGCATAACCCTACCGGGGACTGGCAATCCTCGGCGCATTCGTCAGGATAGGGCGTTCGACTGAACTCTTGAGGAGCAAGACATGTTTTCCCACATCATGGTCGGCAGCAGCGACATCCCGCGTTCCAAGGCTTTCTACGATGCGGTGCTCGGCGCGCTGGGCGCGAAGCCGGCGATCACCGACGACAAGGGCCGCCTGATCTACATGCATAACGGTGGCGTGTTCCTGGTGACCCCGCCCATCAATGGTCAGGCGGCCACTGGCGCCAACGGCGGCACCATCGGCTTTGCCTGTGATTCGCAGGCCAAGGTCGACGCCTGGCATGCGGCGGGCGTGGCCAATGGCGGCACCAGCATCGAAGATCCGCCGGGCGTGCGCCAGGGCGCATCGGGCAAGATGTACCTCGCTTACCTGCGTGATCCGGCCGGCAACAAGCTGTGCGGTCTGTATCGCATGCCGTAACGGCGCTCTCGCACTGACGCGAGCGGGCCGCGCACCTCGCGCGGTGTCGCCCGCGACGCCGACGCGGCGTACTTTGCGCCGCGCCTGGCGCCCGTTCAGGGACAGGTCTCGCGTGCTGTCCCTTTCATTTTCCGGACACCGATCTTGAACACCGACGCGCAGCCCCTGCTCACCCCACCGTTCCTGCTGATGTTGCTGACCAGTCTCATCGTCGGCATGTCGTTCTCCACCTACTTCCTGCTGCCGAAGTTCTTCGCCGTCGAGCTCGATGCGGACGCGGCCACCATCGGCGGCTTGAGCGCCGTGTCGCTGCTCGCCTCGGTGTTCTGCATGCCCTATGCCGGCGTGCAGATCGATCGCCATGGGCGCCGCCTGTTCGTGATCGTGGGCGCGGTGCTGTTCGCGATCGCGTGCGCGGGCTTCCTGTTCGTGGACCGTGTCGGCCCGTTGTTGTGGATGCTGCGCCTGGCGCAGGGCATTGGCTGGCCGCTGTACTACCTCGCCTTGTCCACCCTCGCCACCGATATCGCGCCCAAGGCGCGCATGGGCCAGGCCATCGGCATGTTCGGCGGCGTGATGATCTCGACCAACGCGCTCGGCCCGGCCCTGGCGGAGTGGGGGGCGCATCACTTCGGTTGGCAGGCGGTGTTCGCGGCCACCGTGGTGGCGGCCTTGCTGGCGGCGGTGCTTGCCTACTGGCTACCCGACACGCATCGGCCGCAGGCCCATGACGAGACCACCACCATGGCCGAACTCATGCGCCGGCCGGGCCTCAAGCGTGTGCTGGTGGTGACGGCCATGGTCGGCTGGACCTTCGGCGCGATGTTCACCTTCTACCAGCCGTGGGCACTGGCCAGCGGTTTCAAACAGGTCTCGGCCTTCCTGGTGGCGTTCGCGGGCTGCGCGATGGTGATGCGGCTCGGCCTCGGCGGCGTGGCCGACAGGCTAGGCCGCCTGCGCGTGGCCAAGGTCACGCTGGTGCTGTACATCATCGCGCCCTTGACCCTCATCGGGCTGCCGACGCTGGGCCTGTTCGTGACCGGCGCCTTGCTCGGTCTCGCCCACGGCATGTTCTTTCCGGCCTTCAATGCCGTCGCCATCGAGTACGCGCACGAGAGCGAGCGCGGCAAGGTCATGGGCGCCTACAACGGCGCGTTCAACATCGGCTTCGCGGCGGGCAGTTACCTGTTGGGCTACGTCGCCATCGCCACCAGCTATCCGACCATCTTCGTGATCGCGGCACTGACCTGCACGGTCGCGTTCGTATTGCTCATCCGCTCGCCGGAACGGGCCCTGCCGGGAGCAAGGCCCACATAGCATTGCAGGGCGGGGTGCTCAGAAATCGACGTCGCGCGTCTCCGGCCCCATCGCCGCACCGACGGTGGCGATGACGGCGCCCAGGCACAACAGCAGCGCCGGCGCCGTGGTGGCGCCTACCCACTGCCCAAGCCACTGCAGGTAGAAGGCGTAGAACGACGGCACGATGACCGACAGGCTGAAGCCGACACCGAAACCGGTGGCGCGTACGTCCGTCACGAAGCGTTCGTTGATGTAGGTGACGATGATGCCCCACGGCGCCGTGACCAGCACCGCGAGCACGGCAACCAGCGCCATGATGGCCGGCAGCGGCAAACCTTCGCCGTGGGCGAGCAGGTAGAGCAGGCCACTGCCGACAGTCGCAATCAGCGGGCCGAGAATGAGAAAGCTGCGGCGCCGTCCAATCTTCTGGCCGAGCATGCCGGCGCCGATGTAGGTGAAAAAAAGAATTGAATAGGTGACCAGCAGCGTGATGCTGATGTCGACCTTGCTCATGTGCAGCATGGTGGGCAACAAGGTCGATGGCAGGAAGATGGTGATGATGTTCTGCGTCGTCCAGAAGCCGGTCATCATCAACAACACCTGCAGCAGTTGGCGTCCGGCGTGGCCGCGCATGAGCGTCGCGAGCGGTTGCCGCGCCTGGCTGCCACGGGTTTCCTGCGTCCAGATCTCCGATTCGGAGACATGGTAGATGTAATACAGCGCCAGCACGCCGCCGAGCACGGCGCCGATCATGAAGGGAATGCGCCAGCCCCACTCGGCATAGGGCGAATCCAGCCCGTCCAGCGGGAACACCGCGAAGGTGGCGATGGCAACGAGATTGATGGCGACGTAGGCGAGGCAGAAGCCCGACATCAGGAACCCGCCCACCAGCCCGCGATGTTCCTTGTTCGATGATTCCAGCGCCAGCGGATGGGCGCCGGTGTAGCCGCCGCCGAGACAGATGCCGTCGAGAAAACGCAGCACCACCAGCAGCAGGTAGGAAGCGATACCGATCTGCGCATAGCCGGGGATGAGACCGATCAAGAGCGTGATGACGCTGAAGCCGGCCACCGAATAGATGGACGCCATGCGCCGCCCGATGCGGTCGGCAATCATGCCGAACAGCACCGCGCCCAGCGGTCGTCCGAGCAGGGTGGTGATGAACACCAGCGAGCCGAGCAGCGCGGCGCTCGCGGGGTCGACCCCGGCGCCCTGGAAGTAGCCCATCACCGGTGACAGCACCACCACCGGCAGGTAGATATCGAACATGTCGATGACTTCCGAGAAGAACGCGCCCTTGATGGCCGAGCGTCGACGCTGGGTGCGCGCATCGACATCGTCCATGGACGGCGGCGCCAAGGGCGCGGCGTGCTTCGCTTCAGCCACCGAGCAGCTCCAGCTCGAAATCATCGGGCAGGCACACGAACATGAGACGCACCGGCCCGTCCAGCACCCGCGTCAGATGCCCTTGCCCTCCTGTGTCGTCCGCCATGAACACCTCACCCGCGCCCCATTCGCGTCGCGCGCCGCCGGCCACTTCCACCTCGAGGCGGCCGCTCAACACGATCACGAACTGGCGATTGGGCGCCGGATGCCAGTCCTGGTCCAGCCCCACCGGCAACTCGACGAACAACACGTTCACCGCGCCCAGCGCGCGCGACAAGTGAAAGGTCCAGCCGGCATCGCTGCGCGTGTCGGGCAGCGCCACCTCGATGTCGCTGAATACCGAAACCCCGTGTTCGTTCTCGTGAAAGCGCGTCAGCTTCATGAAATGCTCCTGTCGATTTGATATGAGCCCATGGTGATTACGTGGGAGGTCATTGCGGCGTGCTACCCGCTTGCCTAGCATCGCCCGTCACTGCATCCATCCTCGAGAGACATCGCCATGCACCGTTCCCCGCTCGACACCACCCGTTTCATCTTCAATGCCTTCGCCCAAGGCGATATTCCGGCCTTGCTCGCCTGCCTCGCCGACGACGTCGAATGGGAATACGGGCCATGTTCGCAGGATGTGCCCTGGTACCAGAACCGCACGGGCATCGCCGGCGCGATGGAATTCTTCCACAGCCTGGCGGCGGTCGAATTCCACAAGTTCGAAACCACCGCGTTCCTGGCCGAAGGCAACACCGTGGTGGTGCTGCTCGACTCCGACTACAGCGTCCGGAGCAACGGCAATCGCGTGGTGTACGAAGACGCCGTGTTCGTGGTGCGATTCAACGATGAAGGCAAGATTCGTCGCTTCGCCCATCGCGTCGATCTGCACCAGGCGTGGCTGGCCTGGCATGGCGAGCAGCGCGCCTGACGCCGCGCAGCGACGCGACCTCATCACTTCGTCACGTACCAGACCGCGAGACTCGATGCCGCGCCCGTCGACAGGCCGATGAAGAGTCCTTCGACAATGCCACGAATGCGCGCCTTGGAATTGGCGCGCGCCAGCATCCTGCTGAAGGACTCTTCCGGCACCTGCAACAGCGTTTCCGCCGTCACCTTGTCCTGCTCCAGTTGCTTGAGGGACTGGCGCAGGCTCTCGGCTTCCTGCTTGTTGTCGAAGGCCTCGCGCCGCAGTTCACCCACCGCTTCGGCGGCTGCCTCCAGTTCCTTGCGGATCTGATCGAGCCGCGCAATCCGTTCATCGACCGTGGCCGGGTCCAGCGCCTGGGTCAGATCGAGTTCGTAACGCAGGAATGGCAGGCTGACCGAGACCTTGGAGTTTTTCTTGATGGCCGCGATGACGGACTGGAGCTGTGACACGCTGGCCTCCCCTCGAATGATGTCGCAGTCAGGCGCGCCGCCGGCGACCGCCGGCGTGGCGCGCGCACCTCGCCTCAGCGCGCCAGCTGGCCGCGCGCGTACAGATCGCGCAGCACGCGATGTTGAATCTTGCCGGTGGCGGTGCGCGGCATCGCCGCGTCGCTGATGAAGCTCATGCTGCCCGGGCACTTGAAGCCGGCCAGGCGTTCGCGACACCAGCGTGCAAGCTCTTCTTCCGAGGCGCTCATGCCTTCATGCAGCACCACCACCGCGTGCACGGCTTCGCCCCATTTCTCATGGGCCACGCCGATGGCTGCCACGTCGCGCACCGCGGGGTGCTGGCCGAGTGCGTTCTCGACTTCGGTGGGATACACGTTCTCGCCGCCGCTGATGATCATGTTGCTCTTGCGATCGACCAGCCAGATGTAGCCGTCGGCATCGCGTCGCGCCATGTCACCGACCGAACACCATGCGCCATCGAAGGCCTCGGCGCTCTTCTCGTCATTCTTCCAGTAGCCATCGAACGCGTAGGCGGTGCGGGAATAGAGTTCGCCCACCTCGCCGTCGGCGACTTCGCGGCGTGCCTCGTCGAGCAGGCGAATGGCGCCGCTGCCCGCCCATTCGCGTCCCACCGAGCCCAGCTTGGCGAGCTGTTCCTCGGGCCGCAGTATCGTCACCCAGCCGGCTTCGGTCGAGCCGTAGAGTTCGTAGAGCTTGCCGTTGGGGAAGAGCTCCATGATGCCGCGCTTGGTTTCCTGGCGCGCCGGCGCCGACGAGATCATGAGTTTGCCCACCGCGCTGAGATCGTGGCGACGTTTCACCGCCTCGGGCAGGGCCAGCAACATGATGTAGTGGGTGGGCACCAGGGAGGTGAAGGTCACGCGCTCTTCGGCGAGCGTGCGCAGCAGCGCCTCGGCGTCGAAGCTGCGCCGGTCCTCGATATGACAGGTGCCGCCGAGATGCGCGAAGGCGGTGCCGAAGTAGAGCGAATTGGCGTGACACAGGGGCATCACCAGCAGCGCGGTATCGTCGGCGCTGAAACCCATTTCCATGGCCGTCGCCCACGCGATGAGCGCATTCGCGCCGTGGCTGCGGATTGCGCCCTTGGGCCGGCCGGTGGTGCCCGAGGTATACATCAGCGCGGCCATGTCGTCGGCGTCGACGTTTTCGAGTCGCGGTTCGCGTTCGCCGCGTGCGACGAGATCCTCGTAACTCAACCAGCCCGTGGGCGGCGTCGCGCCCAGCGTGATATAGCTGCCCTGCTTGACCGGCACTTCATCGCGCAGGGCGTCGAGCGTCGCCGTGAACTCCTCGCCCGCGATCACCGCGCTCACCTCGGCATGCTGCAGGATGTAGGCGAGTTCGGCGCCGCTCAGGCGGAAGTTGAGCGGCACCACCACCAGTCCGGCGCGCGCCATGGCCGCGTAGATCTCCATCCACTCCAGGCGGTTGTAGGCCAGCACGCCCACCCGCTCGCCTTTCTCGAGGCCCAGTCCGCGCAGCGCCGATGCCAGTTGGTTGCTGCGAACATGCCACTGGCCGTAGTCGAGTCGGCGGCGCGAGTCACGCACCGCGAGCTTGCGCGGGCGCAGCCGCGCATGGGTGGCGACGGCATCGGCGAGAGTGAGCGTGCGGGTCATCGTGGATTACGCGTCTTGCGGGCGACTTGCCTGCGCTGGATTCTGAATTCAGACTTCCGATACGGTCAATGCCGCCAGCGGGTGGGCCGCACGCGGCGTGTCCGCCGGGGAGACGGGCAGTGACGTGGTCTCGTGGGTGTGACGCCGCCGGCGTCGATATCGATATGGTCTCCCAGGCTTCGACCCATCGAGGAGTACCAGCATGACCACTTCGACCGCGCGCCGCATCAGCATCGGCAACCGCAACGACAACCCCGCCGAATGGACCGATTTTGCCTGGGACGATCCACTCCATGGCGCCCAGACCAAGGACGTGGTGGCGGTCATTCGCCAGCAAGGCAGCTCGGGCAGTCTCATGGCCGGCCTGTGGCGCACCGGCTACGAGGTAGCCGGCTGCGAGAAAGACGGCTCGTGCCGCGTGCAGTATTCCGCGCCGCTCGGCGACGAAACCATGGTGCTGGCCGCGTACGCATCACCGAAACCGCCACCGGCAAGCAGCATCATGTCGGCGCCGGCAGCATCCTCAGCCATCCCAAGGGCGTGGACCTGCTAGGGAACAGGGCCGTTCCGAAGATGGGGATTCGGGGGGGGGGGGGCAGCGCGACCGCAGCATCACCTGTTTCGCCAACACACCGCGCCCCCGGCACCGGGCGCGGGCGCGCGCGGACGGTTCAGCGACCACGCGCTACACGGCGCCGCTCGGCGACGAAACCATCCTGCTGCTGGAAGGCGAAGTCGATGTCGTCAACGAGGAGAGCGGCGAGGAATATCACCTGCGCGCCGGCGACGTCATCGGCCTGCCCAGCGGCGTGCCGGTGCGCTGGACTTCGCGCGCGCCTTTCGTCAAGTAATTCTCGGTGATCACCAAGGCCAGCCTGCCCGGCAAGTAACCGCGTGTCGGCTGCGAGCGTGGGTACGCCGCAGTGGAGCGCGCGGTCGAGCTGGATGCGCTGCTCGGCGCGAACGGCGAGTGATCTCTGAAGCGGGCGACGCAGCCCGTCGCCCGCTTCAGAGGACGGCGGCTACCGCTTGTTGCTGAAATCCACCGTGCAGGCTTCGCCGACGCTTTCCAGGCCCACCGCATACACCAGGCGTCCGTAGCCGGTGAATATCGCCATGCGCCAGCCCAGCGCCATGATCTGTCGGTCGGTGTAGTACTGCCGAAGTTCATCGAACAGTTCCTGGCTCACCGAGAAGTGGTTGCCAGCAATGACGTCCGCGAACTTGAGCGCGGCCTTCTCGGCCGGTGTGAACATGTCGCTGTCCATGAAGTTCGGCAGCGCGCGGATGTGATCTTCCGTCAAGCCCTGATCCCTCGCCGAGGCATACAGTGCTTTCATTCACAGACTACATTGATTGTGCAGCGCGACCTTGTGACGCACGAGCTCGGTCAGGCGAATGCTGACGCCGTCGTTGTCCGCCATGATGAACTCGTAGTACCACTTGACGAAATTCCGGTACAGGTCCGGCGTGTGCGCGAAGTACTGGATCCATTCGGATCCGCCGAGCGCCGCATCGCTCTCGGCCATGGCCTTTTGCAGGTCCGGGTGGACCTGGTCATAAGGCAGTTTGGGCATGCGTATCATGCCGGTCACCTCCGTTCTTGAATTGGAACCACGCAGGGCGCGCGCCCTGTCGAAGGAAGTATCGGGCACGGCCGACGCTGACGTCCAACCCACGAAAAGGGAGGCCGGCGCGCGGTGCGCGCGGCTTAAGTCGACGCCAGCAGGGAAGCCAAGGACGGCAGTTCGGCGCGCTCCGGATCGAGACCATTGCCCGCGAAGCTGACGCGCTCCAGGCGGCCGTCGCCGAGTGCATGTTCGACGATGAGGTCGTGCGCGCGCTGACGCGCCGTGTCTTCGCCGTCCACCGCGAGCGCATCCATGAAGCCATCGATGGCGGCGGCGATATGCGCGCGACGCAGGCCGGGCGTGGCCGCATCGCCGGCATCCGCGCATTCGTTCAATGCGCTCGCCGCCGCCTGCGTGCACGGGCCGCCCGTCGCGTGGGCGGCGAGGGCGAGCGCCAGCGCCGCCGTGCCGCGCGCGAGCGCTGCGTCGATGCGCGGCGCATCATCGAGTTGTCGCGCCAGCAGCTCCAGGTGCGCCGCCACCAGCTGCGCCTGTTCACGCGCCAGCGCATTGTCGGGCGCGATGGCCGGCAGGATCACTTCGTTGACGGCGCGGCGCAGGGTCGCCAGCCGCAGGCCGATGCTCGGCATCATGGTCAGTATCTCCCGCGCAGTTTGCTGGCGATGTCGGCCAGGATCAGGTGACCGACCGGCGCGAGCCAGCTCAACAGCGCATCCTGGTGATTGTTGCCGGCGGCGGCCACCGTGAGGCAGGTGGCGAAAGTGTGCACCACGGATTTCCACGCGTTCAGCACTTCGTAGTAGTGCAAGGTGTCAGGGTCGATGGTGCGCCCCGACAGCGTTTCGTAGCGATGCAGAAATTCCTCGCGGGTAAACAGGCCGCAGCACAGGAAACGCTTGTCCGCATCGACCAGTCCGAACAGCTTCTGCGTCACGTAGCCGACGTCTTCATGGAAATCGCCGATATGCGCGAGCTCCCAATCGAGCACCGCGGTCATCGCCAGGCTTTGTTCGTCGAACAGGAAATTGCCCATGCGGTAGTCGCCGTGCACGAACACCGGCGCCGCGCAGACGGGCGCGTGGCTCCGCAACCAGCGTCGCACCAGGCTCGCAAGCGGAATCTGTTCCAAGGCATCCTGCAGCCAGATGCGCTCATACCACTCAACCTGCCACAGCGCGGCCTCGCGACTGCCGGCGCGCGGCGCGCTGAAGCTTGGCAGATGCGCGTGTTGCCAGTCGAAGGCGTGGATGGCGACCAGGTTGTCGAGAAACCGTGGCGCGATGTGCGCGGCCGCCGCGCCGTAATCGGTGCCTATGCCACTGACGCCGCCGTCGGTCTGCGTGCTCGGACGCGTCACGCCCGGCACGAAACTGGTGATGAGCCCCGACTGGCCGAGAAACTCGCCCTCCTGGTCGACGAAGCGCACCGCCGGCACCGGCACCGTGCCGCGCAGCGCCGCGATGGCTTCGGCTTCACGCTGGCGGCTGGTCTCGATGATGCTTTCCAAAGGGTCGAGGCGCAGCACCAGGCGTTCGGGCGTGGCGTTGGCGTCGTGCCGCAGGGTGAAGGAAAACATTTCCTTCGAGGCGCCGCCCGCGAGGCGCTGCACGTCGTCGACATGCACCGCGTGACCGCTACGCGCGCCGCACAGCCGTTCGAGCTTGTCGCGCACGTCCTGTTCGCGCAATGCGCGGTAAGGCCCCTGGGCACGCTTGCGGAGCGTGCGCGCGAGGACGGCCGCGATGGCGGGTTCGAGCTGCGCGCCGGGCGCGTGCGCGGGAGGGCAGGGGTGGGGCGCCGTCATGGGCACGCGCCCGCGTCGTTCCTCGCGTGAGTATCGCCAGTCAGCATCGTGTCCGTCCCCTGCAAGCGTGGCGGCAATATGACGGGCGCCGGTGGGCGGCGCAAGGCATGCGCCTTGCGGTCGGCATGCCTGGCGCTGTCGGTATGAAGACCGAATGATGAATACCGGCCCGTCGCGGCATCTGCTATAGATGGCGCCGGGCACGAGACCATGCCTGTGCATGGCCGCCCGATGCATGAGGGGAGACCATGACGACACCTGTTCGCAGAATGAGTGCGGCGCCGGCCACGGTCGCGACGCTGCTATGGAGCGCGATGGCGCTGGCCGCCGGCCCGGCCGACACCGACTGGCCGAGTTACAACAACACCGTCGATGGCCAGCGCTTCTCGATGCTGGAGCAGATCAACACCGCCAACGTCGCGAGCCTCAGCGAGGTGTGCCGACTCAAGGTCGATGATTCCGGCACCTTCCAGCCAGGCATCCTCGCCATCGACGGTACGCTCTATCTCACCAATGCCCATGACACCCTGGCGGTCGATGCCACCAATTGCGCGGTGCGCTGGCGGCACAGCTATCGCGCCGAACAGCAGGAAGTCTTCCAGGTCAATCGCGGCGTGGCCTATGCCGACGGCAAGCTGTTCCGCGGCACGCCCGACGCACGACTGCTGGCACTGGACGCGGCGACCGGCAAGCTCTTATGGAAACACCAGGCCGGCGATCCCAAGCAGGGCGAGTTCTTCAGTTCAGTGCCCGCGGTGTGGCAAGGCACGCTCATCACCGGCACGGCCGGCAGCGACTGGGGCATACGCGGCCGCGTGATGGGCTACGAGCAGGACAGCGGTCGCGAACTGTGGCGCTTCTACACCATCCCGCGCGGCAAGGAGACCGGCGCCGAGACCTGGACGCAACGCGATGCCGCGCGCTACGGCGGCGGCGGCAGTTGGAGCACCTATGCACTCGACATGTCGGCCGGCGAGATCTTCGTGCCGGTCGGCAACCCCGCGCCGGACTTCATGCCCGATCACCGGCCGGGCGCGAACCTCTTCACCAACAGCGTGGTGGTGCTCGATGCGCGCACCGGCGCCTTGAAGTGGTGGCACCAGATGGCGCCCAACGATGGCCTCGATCTCGATATCGGTTCGTCGCCGATGCTGTACTGGAACAGCAAGGGCGAACCGATGATGGCGGCGGGCAGCAAGGACGGCCACGTCTACGGCGTGAATCGCGAAACCCATCAACGGGTCTTCATGAGCGCCGTCACCACCATCGAGAAACCGACCCAGGCGCCCAACCAGGCTGGCGTGTACACCTGCCCTGGCGCGCTCGGCGGCGTGGAATGGAACGGGCCGGCCTACGATGCCAAGACCAAGCAGCTGGTGGTGGGCTCGGTCGATCGCTGTTCGATAGTGAAGTCGGGCGAGGTGAAGTTCGTGCCGGGACAGTTCCTGTTCGGCGGCAGCTATGAATTCGAGGGCGCCGGTACCGGCTGGATCCATGCACTCGATCCGGACAACGGCAAGGTGCGTTGGAAATACCACGCCGACGCACCGGTGGTGGCCGGCATGACGCCGACCGCCGGCGGCGTGACCTTGACCGGCGACATGTCCGGCAACCTGCTGGCGCTCGATTCCGCGAGCGGCGCGGTGCTGCTCAAGCACGCGACCGGCGGCGCGCTGGCCGGCGGTGTCATCACCTACGCCAAGGACGGACGCCAGTACGTCGCGATTGCGTCGGGCAATACCTCCTCGCGCCTGTCCTTCGGTGAGAACGGTCAGCCGACGCTCATCGTCTACGCCTTGCCCAAGGGCGGCGAACAGCCGCTGGCGGCCGCGCCCGCCGCTGCGGCCGGCGCCGAGCTCGATCCGAAATCCGTCAGTCGCGAGCATGCCGACGCGGGCAACGGCCGCGAGGTCTATGCCAAGAACTGCGCCGCCTGTCACGGCGCGCAGGGCGAGGGCGGCGTCGGGCCGAAGCTGCAGGGCTTGAAGGAGCGCCGCGACTTCACCGCGACCGTGACCTGGATAGTGCAGCCCTCGGTCAAGATGCCGAAGCTCTATCCGTCGGCCTTGAATGCGCAGCAGGTGGCCGACGTCGCGGCCTTCGCGCAGGGCCTGTAACGCGAAACTACCCCTGTAGGTGCGAATTCATTCGCACACTGAAACCGCAAGTCAGGCGGGCGCCCGCCCCCCGGGGGGGGGGGGGCCCCCGGGGGGGGGTGGGGCCCGCCCTGGCCGCGGCCCGCGCCCGCCCCCGTCCCGCAAAGGAATCTCATACCGCGGCGGTGCGCGCCTCGAGCCACGCGCGAGCATCGCCGGCGAGACGCGGCAGCAAACGCTCGCGCACCATGGCGTGATAACCGTTCAACCACGCGCGTTCATCTTCACGCAATAAACGTAGATCGATGCAGCGCGTGTCTATCGGGCACAGCGTCAGGGTTTCGAATTCCAACATGTCGGCGAAGGTGTCGCCTTCCGGCGTCAGCGCCGGCACGTTCAGTACCAGGTTCTCGATGCGCACGCCCCACTGTCCGGCGCGATACACGCCGGGCTCGATGGAGGTGATCATGCCGCTTTCCATGGCCATGGTCGCGTCGGGGATGGCCTTGCTGATGGTCTGCGGGCCTTCGTGCACGTTGAGGAAGTAACCGACGCCATGACCGGTGCCGTGGCCGAAGTCGATGCCTTCCGCCCACAGCGGCGCGCGCGCGATGGCATCGAGCATGGGGCCGAGCGTGCCGCGCGGAAAGCGCGTGCGTGACAAGGCCAGGGTGCCCTTCAGCACCAGCGTGTAGTCGCGCTTCATGGCCGCGCTCAGCGTGCCGATGGGCCACACGCGCGTGATGTCGGTGGTGCCGCCCAGGTACTGGCCGCCGGAATCGATCAGCAACAGGCCGTTGCCTTCGATGACGGCGTGCGATTGTTCGCTGGCGCGGTAGTGGGGCATGGCGCCATTGGCGTTGAAGCCCGCGATCACGGGAAAGCTCAAACCGACGAAACCCGGGCGGCGCGCGCGCGCCGCCGAGAGTTTCTCGTCGATGGTCAGTTCGGTGACACGCTCACGCCCCACCGCCTGTTCGAACCACGCATAGAACTCGCACATCGCCACGCCGTCTTCGATCATGGCGGCGCGAACATGCGCGGCCTCGTCCGCGGTCTTGCGGCTCTTGGCGCGCGTGCTCGGGTTCAGCGCCTCGACCATGGGCAGACCTGGCGGTACGTTGGCGATGAGCCCGTGAGTGACGCGCCGTGGGTCGATGAGCAGCACCGCATCGGCCGGCAGCCTGGCCAGCGCCGCGCCGGCCTCGGCGTAGGGCGCGAGCGCGATGCCGTCGACGGCCAAGCTCGCGGCGAGCGTTGCATCGACCTTGCCCTTGGCGATGAAGAGTGTCGCGTGCTCGGCATCGACCAGCAGGTGCGCGAGGAACACCGGGTTGTATTCGACGTCGGCGCCGCGCAGGTTGGTCAGCCACGCGATGTCATCGACGCTGGACACGAAGTGATGGGTGGCGCCCAGCGAGTCCATCACGGCGCGCAACTGCGCCAGCTTGGCGCCGCGCGGCATGCTGGCGTGGGGCGGCAGGTGCGGGTAGACGGGCATGTCCGGCAGCGCCGGCCTGTCCGGCCACACCAAGTCCACCACGTCGCGGCTCGTATCGAGGCGGATGTTCTTCGCCGACAGCGCCGCTTCGACGGCGCGCGCGGCAGCCACGCCCAGTACCGCGCCGTCGACTGCCACCACGCCGCCCGGCGCCACCTGATCGAGCAACCAATCGATGTGTGAGTTGGCGTTGCCGGCCGCAATCTTCACGAGCTCGATGCCGCTGCCCGCGAGTTCGGCCTCGGCCTGTACCCAGTAGCGGCTGTCGGCGAACAGCGCCGCATGGCGGACGGTCACGGCCAGCGTGCCCATCGAGCCGGTGAAGCCCGACAGCCATTGCCGTGCCTGCCAGCGCGCCGGCAGGTATTCGCTCAGATGCGGATCGGCGCTCGGCACCAGCAAGGCGTCGAGCCGCGCTTCGCGCAGCACCTCGCGCACGCGTTCGATGCGTCGGTGAAATACGGAGTCAGGATTGGCCACGGAGATTGGAGTTCGCTGTTCGCCTGGTCGGGCGTCGACATTGCGGCGCGGCGTCGTCCCGTGTCAACCGCCCGCTGCGCGACGCTGGCGGGCTACAGCGGGCAGACGGGAATCTGCCAGGCCAGGCTGCGATTCGCGGTGCCGGCCGGATACCATCCGTCACTGGTCAGCGAGGAGCAGCGTGATGGAACTGGGCTTGTGCGCGGCGTCGAAGATCGACGACATCGATTACCTGGTGCGTGCCGAGCAACTCGGCTACACCCACGCATGGATAGCCGACAGTCACATGCTGTGGAGCGACCCCTACGCGGTGCTGGCGCTGGCCGCGACGCGTACCCGCACGCTGCGCCTCGGCACCGGCGTCGCGGTTGCGCCCACGCGTCCGGCGCCGGTCACCGCCGCCAGCATCGCGACCATCAACCGCTTGGCGCCGGGGCGCGTGTTCCTCGGCGTCGGTACCGGCAACACCGCGATGCGCGTGATGGGCCACAAGCCCATGCCGATCGCCGAGTTCGACACCTGGCTCACGACCGTCAAGCCGCTGCTGCGTGGCGAGGAGGCGTCGTTTCACTGGCGCGGCAAGGACATGCCGATACGGCATCTCATGCCCGACGCGGGCTTCGTCAACTTCGTCGATCCGATCCCGCTCTACGTGTCGGGCTTCGGGCCGCGCGCGCTCGGCCTGGTCGGCAAGCATGGCGACGGCGCGGTGTTGTCCATTCCGCCGGACGCGCGCTACATGACAGGCGTGTGGCGTCACATCGAGGCGGGCGCGGCGGCGGCGGGCCGCGACTTCGACCGTGCACGGTTTCGCGCCGCAAGTCTCACCACCATGGTGGTGTTGAACGATGGCGAAGCGCGCGATTCAGCGCGGGTGCGACGGCTGTGTGGCGCGTTCGCGATGGCGTCCCTGCATTACACCTACGACCGCTGGCGCCAGACCGGGCAGCCACCGGGCCGCGCCGTGGCGTCGATCTGGTCCGACTACTGCGCCTACATGGCGGGCTTTGCCGAGGCGCGCCGCCACCAGCACGTCCATCGTGGTCACAACTGCTGGGTGGAAGCGCAGGAGCAGCGCTTTCTCACCGCCGACCTCATGGAGTCGACCTGCATGATAGGCACGGCGTCGGAACTCATCGACCGGCTCGGCGCGCTCGGCGCAGCGGGCCTCGATGAGATCACCTTGCTGCCGCCGTTCGAACCGCGCTACGAGGTCATCGAACAGGTGGCGGCGGAGGTGTTGCGGCAGCTATGAGGCAAACGCTGGAAGATACCGCCCGTCGATGTTCGACGACATCCGGCATCGTCATGCGCTGACCGCCGCACTACCGCGTGCCTTTCAGCCCAGGTTCCCGAACGCCGGCTTGCCATTGTTGTATTCCCAGCCGAGCAGCCGGAACACCAGCGCTTCCGATTCAGCGTACTTCGGCGAGTGCGACATCATCAGCATGTTCTTGATCGGATCGCCCGAGTAGTGGCGTTCATAGAGTGCCTGCCGCGCGCCGAACTGCTCGCCGGTGATGTCCCAGATGAGCTTCATTGCCTGCAGTCGCTCCCTGGCCGGGATGCCGGGTCCGATCATCAGGCGCTCGAGCAGCGGCTTGAGCGTCGGGTCGTCGAAATCTTGTTCGGTGAAGGTGATCGGGCCCGAGCCGCCGATGACGCGGATGGCGTCATAGGCGGCCTTGTTGACCATCGGGAAAAATGCGATGACCGCGCTGCTGCCGACCCTGGGCTGGCTGCGACCCGCACACTGCAGCGTGTCGACGCCGAGTGGCCGCCCGTCCGCATAGGCCGCCAGCCGTTCGGCGATGTCGTAGGTGGTCGCTCGTTCTATGCCTTCGGCAACGTTCAGGTGGCACACGAGTTCGCCGAGGATCTCGCGGTAGCGTGGCAGCTTGTCGCGGCCGGTGACGCGCGCGGCGAGTGCCGCGACGCCGGTCAGGAAGCGCAGCTTGGCGGTCGAGCGCGCCACCGCCTGCATGGTGGTATAGCCGGGATAGAACGGGATGAGATTGTTGAACGCCTCGAGATCGCCCGCCAGGATCACGCGCTCGTCGGGCACGAACACATCGTCGAACAACAGCACCGCGTCGCCCTCGTCGAAGCGCGAGGTGAGCGGCCGGTCGAACACGCTGCGGTTCGCGTGGTAAGGCTCGCGGCACAGGATGGTCAATCCCTTGGCATTCATGGGTAGCGAAAACAGCAGGCACTTGTCTTCTTCGCCCGGCATGCGTGGTTGGTAGGGGCCGACAATCAATTCATTGGCGACCGGCGCCAGCGTCGACAGCAGGCGTGCGCCGCGCACCACGATGCCATCGCTGCGTCTTGCCACGACGCGTACCGTTTCATCCGGCGCCGCGTCGTTGCCGCGGTCGGTCTGCGGGTCGATGAGCGTATGGGTGATGGCGAGATCGTTGTCGCGCACGTGGTCGCGATACCAGCGCGCCTTGGCGGCCGCTTCACCACGCCCCAGGAAGGTCAGCGACTCGATCTGGTCCATGCACCATGCGCTCATGAAGTCCGACAGCCGGCCCATGAGTCCGTAGGTCAGATCGGCACGCGCGCGAAAGCAGGCCAGCAGGCGCTCGGCCTGCGCCTGGGTGCGTGCCGGGAAGTAGGTGGCGCTGACCGCTGCCGTGGCTCCGTCCGGGGTGAAGGTCAGCACCTCGCGGTGCGGGGCTTGATGCTGGGCATCGTAGAGCGCGGCGATGGTATCGATGACGCCACGAAAGGCCGGCGTGGCGGTGACGTCCGTCACGCGCTCGCCGCCGGCGTGGATCACGCGGCCATCGCGCAAACTGTCGATGTACTGCTGGCCGGTACGAATACCCATGGTGTGCTCTCCGATGTGCGGTTGATGGCTGTCAGTGCGCGCAAGTATCGGCAGCGCGATGTCGGGCGGGGAGTATGCGAGTGGTCAAAAATCTAATATTTTCGGACAGTGAAAGACGAACACGTTTTGCTGCTGCCGATGACCGCGGACTAC
The DNA here is from genome assembly GCA_016719885.1 of Pseudomonadota bacterium. NCBI lineage: Bacteria > Pseudomonadati > Pseudomonadota > Pseudomonadota bacterium. The sequence goes on from JADJYF010000027.1 coordinate 123,749, forward strand.
GTGCGTCTGGCCCTGCGGCTCGGCGCCGCGCGCGGTCATCCGGCGAGCGTGGTGCTGGCCGGCACCGCGCTCAGCGCAAAGGACCTCGGCCTGCCCGCCGCGCGTCTGTCGCAACGCGACACCTTTACGGTGCTCGACAATCTCGATCGCCTGCTCGGGCCAGGCTGGCCATTCGACGTGCGTTTTGGCGCCGAGACTTCGGGGCCGCTGGGCCAGGCGGTTACGTCCGCGCCGACCGTTGGCCTCGCCATCGAAACCTTGGCCGACTTCGGCCAAAGTCGCTCGCCGCGTTACGCATTGCGGCTCGGCGCGCCGGGCCGGCGCATGGGGGTGTTGAACATCGTCGAGACCGTCGAGGTCAGTGCCAGTCGGCGCCTGACCGGTGACGAGATCATCATGCAGAGTCTGCACAACATGCTGGAGACGCTGGTCGGCGGCGAGGTGGCGGCGGCGCGTTTTGCGTTCCGTTCAGCGCCGCCCGCGCACAGCCCACGCTACTTGCAGGCGTTCCGCGGCGCGGTGCGTTTCTCGGCGCCAGCCACCGCCATCGAGTTTCCGCTGGCATGGCTCGCGCGTCCGGCGCCGTTCGCCAATCCATCCCTGTTCGGCGCCGCACTCAATACGCTCGAGATCGAGCGTGGCGCGCTGCGCGCCGGCGGCTTGTTGCTGGCTCAGGTCCAATATGCCTTGAATTGCGCGGCCGGCATGACGCCGCCGAATCAGGCCTCAATGGCGCTGGAACTCGGCGTATCGTCACGCACGCTGGCGCGTCGCCTGCGTGTGGCCGGCACCAATTTTCGAACCCTGCGCGACGACGTATTGCAGCGTCGTGCGCGGCAGCTCCTGAGCGAAACCGACCGCTCGGTGGAGTCGATCAGCGCCGAACTCGGCTACGCCGATGCGGTCGCCTTCAATCTGGCCTGCCACCGCTGGTTCGGCGTCGGGCCGCGCGCCTGGCGTCAAGCGCAGCGCGATGTGACGTGAGCGCCGTCCACGGGCAATGCCCCTGCCCGCCCAGCGTCAATCAGACTGCGCGCGTAAATTCTTCCACAGCCCGAGCAAGGCCAGCGCCAGCATGATGTGCACGCCGAGCACCGGCGGCCAGCCCGCGAGGTAGATGACGTCATTGGCGAGCCCGGGCTTGAACGGACCGCCGCCGAAAGCAAGGCCGCGCGTGCCGCACACGGCGTTGGCGGCGGCACCGAGGGTGAACAGCCAGGTCGTGACCAGCGCCGACCAGAACAAGCAGGAGAACTGGCGCGGCGACAGGCGCATGTAACGTCCGCCGAAGGCAAACCCCATCAGCAGCAGGCCCTGGGTGATCGCTTCCATGTGCGCCATGCGCCAGGCGCGGCCGTCGTCCGGGATCGAGACCGGGATGTCGATGGGCAACGGCCATAGGGCAATCTTGCCGATGAGGGCGAAGAACCATACCCAGCCGAGCAGCAGGGCGAGCGCGATGAGGCCGGTGCCATTGAAGAACAGCGCGGCGCGCATGCGTTCACTCATGGCGGCAGACGAAGTGTCAGTCATGATGGTGTCCAGGTGTCAGGCAAGGGGCACGGGCGTGGGCTCGGCCAGGCGTGTGGTATCGAGTCGCGCGGCGGCCTGCGGTGTGGCGTCGAACAGTGCGGCCCAGGCCCGCGCCCACGGCGGGTCGGCCACCTGGCGCGGGTTGTAGCCCGGCACCAGGATGCGCAACAGTCTCGGCGTCAGCTGCGCGAAGATGCGCGCGAGCAGACGCGCCAGCGCCAGCCGCGATCGCCAATCGCGCCACAGGCCGTCCTCCTGCAGCAGCGCGTGGTAACCGTCGCGCGTCAGTTTGAAAATGTGCGCCGTCGCATACAGAAAGCCGTGCACGCGACGGAAGTAGCCGCCCGCCACGTGCTCGAACACGTCGAAGGCGACGTTCTTGTGTTCAATCTCCTCGACGAAATGCCACAGCACCAGGGTGGCGACGCCGCTTTCGCTGGCGCCGAACAGGTGTTCGCGATCTTCGATGAGCATCTCGCCGATGGCGAGCGCCATGGACTCGAAGCCTTCGGCATAGGCAAGGTTGAATTCGAGACTGCGCTTGGCGCCGAGCTCGGCGTAATCGGCGGCCATGCGCGCCTGCAGCGCCTCGATGCAGCGGTAGCCGCGCGCCTGCAAGGTATCGTTGAAGCGCCGATGCTGGCTGAAATGCATCGACTCCTGCGCGACGTAGTCGTCGAGGGCCTTCTTGAGCTCGGGGTCGCGGATGCGCTCGCGTGCCGCGCGCATGCTCTTGATGAGATAAGGCTCGAGGTAGGGCATGGCCAGCGAAGCGGCATTGACGATGTGCGAGAACTCCGGCCGTCGCGCGTTCCAATGGCCGGGCATGGGCGAGGGGTAGCTGAAGGCCGGTCGCCGGACTGTCATGCGTGCGCTGTTCATGCCCTGTCTCCTTGGCTGGGATTGGCAGCATGCCTGCTCGCCGGCGAAGAGAAAAGGCGCGCGGCGTCGGCCCCTATTCCTGACCGTCAAGCTAGGAGGACGGCCAGCGTCGCGCGATACTGCGGCGCTGGCTGCGCGTGCCCGGCATTACGCGGCCTCGACACGGCACAATTCGAGAGCATGAACCATGAATGAGATTTCCCTCGCAAGCCCCGCGCCGGACTGCGACGTGGTGGTGGTGGGAGCCGGCTTCGCCGGCATCTATGCGCTGTACCAGGCGCGGCAACGGGGCTATACCGTCAAGGGCATCGAGCGCGGCAGCGATGTGGGGGGCACCTGGTACTGGAATGCCTACCCTGGCGCGCGCTGCGACGTCGAGAGCTATAACTACGCCTATTTCTTCGATAACGACATCGTGCGCGACTGGAGCTGGTCCGATGCCTGCGCGGGCCAGGCCGAGATCCAACGCTACCTGCGCTTCGTCGCCGAGCGTTGCGATGTACTGAAGGACATCACGTTCAATACCAAGGTGCTGGCGGCGCGCTACGACGAGGCGCGTGGCCTGTGGTCGATAGAGACCTCGAGCGGCGAGACCCTGGTATGCCGCTACGCGGTGCTCGCCATCGGCGCGCTGTCGGATCCGAAGGCGCCCGACATCGAAGGCGTGGCGGATTTTGCCGGCCAGGCCTATTTCACTTCGAGCTGGCCCAAGGATGGCCGTGTCGAGCTTGCCGGCAAGCGCGTGGGCGTGATCGGCACCGGCTCGTCGGGCGTGCAGGTGGTGCCGGAAGTGGCGAAGCTCGCGGCCGAGGTGCACGTGTTCCAGCGCACCGCCAATTACGTCACGCCCACCGCCGGCGGGCCGATGGACCCGCGCTTGGTCGCGCGCCTGCGCGACGATCCGCAGGCCGTGCGCCGCGCGTTCCGTGAGTCCTACGGCGGCCAGACGCCGCTCGGCATCGGTGAAGAGCGCTTCCATGACCTGGACGACGCCGGACGCGAGCGCGCGCTATGGGCCGCGTGGCAGGGCAAGTACATCGCGCTAGCGTTTCGCGATGCGCACCTGCCCGAGGCCAATGCCGCGATCTCGGACTTCATCCGCGCGCGCATGCAGGAGCAGGTGCAAGACCCTTGGACGGCCCAGCGTCTCGTGCCCTGGGATCATCCCTACGGTGGCAAGCGTCCGTGCATGAGCGATGTCTACCTCGAGACCTTCAACCTGCCGCACGTGCACCTGGTGCATCTGCCCGACACGCCCATCGAGCGCATCGTGCCGGAAGGCATCAAGACCAGCGCCGCCACCATCGCGCTCGATGTCATCGTCTACGCCACCGGCTTCGACGCGATCTCGGGGCCGGTGTTCGCCATCGACATTCGCGGCATGGCAGGACGCTCGATGAAGGACGCGTGGGTGGATGGCCCCATGAACTACCTCGGCACCATGGTGCACGGCTTTCCCAACCTGTTCCTGCCGTCGAGCGCGATGTCGCCGTCGGTGCTGTCGAACATGGCGACGCTCGCCGAGCAGCAGGTCGACTTCATTTTCGACAGCATCGACTGGCTCGAAGCGCATGGGCGTCCGCGCCTGCACCCGCGCGCCGATGCCGAGCTGCGCTGGCGCGCCGAGACCTTGCGCTATGCCGAACGTCGGCCGGGCGCGCTGACCACCAAGAGCTGGTATTCGGGCGCCAACGTGCCGGGCAAGGCGCGTATGTTCATGGTCTATTGCGGCGGCTTCAAGCGCTACAACGACATCTGTTATGACGAACTCGAGAGCGGTTTTCCCGGTTACGAGTTGTTGCCGGCGGCGCGCCACGGCGTGCAGGGCTGAAGACGCCGCGCGCAGGCCGCGGCATCGTCTTCGTTGGAGAGGTAATTCAACCCGCCGCGGCGGATCGCGGCGCCACGCCCCAGCGCTTCAACTCCGGCAGTACCTTGGCCGCGAACAGGCGCAGGCTCGCTTCGGTCTCGGCATAGGGAATGCCACCGAAGCGGAACGCCGGCGCCGCTTCGAACGGCCCCAGCAGTTCATACCGCGCGCGGTATTTCTCGATGACCTGCTCGGGCGTGCCGCTGGCGGTGGCTTCCAGGAAGCCGTTCAGGAAGCCGGTCGCGCCCATGCGCTTCAGCGCTCCCGAAGCACCGGCATAGGACTCGTAACCGCGCATGCCCTTGAAGTGATCGCCCATGATCTCGTAGTGCTCGAGCACCGATTCGAGATAGGTCGCGATGTAGTGCTGGCCGCGCTCGGCGGCAAGCGCGGGGTCTTCGTGGCAATACACGAAGTCGCAAATCAGCGGCGGTGGCGGTTCGGCATGGTGATATTCGCGATAGAGCTCACGCCAACGTTGGATGGAAGGCAGACGCGCCGTCCATGACCGATCGGCGAACAACACCATCGCCGCCTTGAGGCGCGCGGCCGCGTCGACCGAATCATCGGAGGTCGCCACCGCGTAGGTGCGGCCTTCGAAAGAGCGCTCCGGTCGCGGCCGGATCTCGGTACGCGGCTGCGGATAGTACGGCCCCTGGCCCTCGATGAAGCCGCTGCGCAGCGCTTCCACCACCATCGCCGCGCCTTCGTCGAAGCGCCCACGCGATTCGTCCATCTCGATGCCACGGAAGTGGCTGTACTCACGCTTGCTCAGGCCGCGCCCCATGCCAAATCGCACGCGGCCCTCGGTCATGTGATCGAGCAGGGCAATCTTCTCGGCCACGCGCAACGGTTCGTTCCACGGCATGATGACCGCGGCCGTGCCGACCTCGACATTCTTCGCCTGCGCGGCGATGCCGGCCAGCCACTGCACGTTGTCGGGGCAGAACGAGTAGTTGTAGAAGTGGTGCTCGGCGGCCCACACCACGTCGAAACCGAGTTCCGCGGCGAGCAACGCGAGCTGCGTGTCCTCGCGCACCACCTGGCCGTCGGTGATGTCCGCCCAGCCGTGACTCGAGAATATGGTTTGAATGCCGACGTCCATCGAGGGTCCTCGTGTGCCTGGGGCTCATGGTGATGACTAACACTCGCAGGCGCGCGGTGGCCTGTCCAGTCCACGATTCGGGAGGGGTGGAAAGCGATGCTTGCGCCCTCGCCAGGCGCAACGGTCGCCGCCAGCGGCGCTCGGCCGCTTGCTTTCCGCCATGCTCGCGCTACGCTCGCCCCCTGTGTCCATGGCGATGAGGTGAACATGGAAGACTCCTATACGGGCACGTGCGCCTGCGGTGCCATCCGCTATTCGTGCGCGGCCGAGCCCGCGTTCTCATGGAACTGCCATTGTCGCGATTGTCAGCGCGCGAGCGGCAGTGCGTTCTGCGCCGTGCTCTACGTGCCGCGCACGGCATTGACCGTGCACGGCGAGGCCAACTGGTACGAGGTGCTCGCCGAAAGCGGGCGCCGCGTGAGCCGCGGCTTCTGCCCACGCTGCGGTTCACCGATGTTCATCCAGGCGGAGTTGGTGCCTGAACTGCAGGGGCTGTGGGCCGCGAGCCTCGATGTACCCGCGCGCTTCCAGCCGCAGGTGGACGTGTGGGTCTCGCGCAAGCAGCCGTGGGACTGCACGAGCACGGCGCTGCCGAAGATCGGTGAAGCGCCGAATGAGGACCAGTTTCATGCCTTGCTGGCGCAGGCGGCGGGCAGGCACTGAGTCGCACTGCACGCGCATGACTCGCCGGCGGTGGCAGGCGCCGTTGCGGGTGAAGGCGAGATCTTCTCCACGGGTGTGCCGGTGCCCACTTCCAGAGTTAGCCGCCCCACCGATCAGGGGGGCGCTGTTACCTTCCTTCCACGCCTTATTCCGCATCTGATTGACCCAGCGCAAGGACGGCGCGGCTAGCCATTGCTGGCTGTCGATGCCGCTGCCTAGATTCGAGCCGTCGGTACTACCCGACCGGATCACAAGCCTGTCAGGAGGGCAACATGGCAAGCACACAAGCGCAGCGCTACGACGTCATCATCATCGGCGCCGGCCTGTCCGGCATGTATCAACTCCATCTCTTGCGCCAACTCGGTCTGTCGGTACGCGTGGTCGACGCCGCCAGCGATGTCGGCGGCGTGTGGTACTGGAATCGCTACCCGGGCTGCCGCGTGGATTCCGAGAGCTTCACCTACGGCTATTCCTTTTCCGACGACATCGTCGATGGCTGGGACTGGAGCGAGATGTACGCGTCGCAACCCGAGAACCATCGCTACCTGCGCTACTGCGCCGACAAGCTCGACGTGCGCAAGGACATCACCTTTAATGCGCGCGTCACGCGCATGACGTTCGATGAAGATGCACACGCCTGGACACTGGACTTCGCCGACGGCAGCGCGCTCAGTGCAACGTTCGTGATCGCCGCCACCGGCCCCTTGTCGGCGCCGCAATGGCCGGGCGTGGAAGGCGTGGGCAGCTTCGCCGGCGAGACCTATCACACCGCCACCTGGCCGCGCGATGAAACCACTTCCGATCCGGCGCCGGTGCGTTTCGACGGCAAGCGCATCGGCATCATCGGCACCGGCGCCAGCGGCGTGCAGACCATCCAGGAACTCGCCAAGTCGACCGCCGAGGTCTACGTCTTCCAGCGCACGCCCAACTGGTGCATGCCGCTCGGCAACAAGCCGCTGACGCCGGCCGAGCAGAAGGACATCCACGCACGGCAAAAAGAGATCTTCGCTGCCTGCATGAAGACCTTCAGCGGTTTCGATTACGGCTTCCTCGACCAGTCGGCGCTGGCGGCGACGGCCGCCGAGCGTGAGGCGCTGTTCGAAAAACTCTACTGGGGCGCGGGCTTCGGCCTGTGGCTCGGCAATTACAGCGACGTGCTGACCGACCCGCATGCCAATGCGCTGGTGTCGGACTTCGTCGCGCGCAAGGTGCGCGAGCGCGTCAAGGACCCGCTGACGGCGGAAAAACTCATTCCCAAGGATCACGGCTTCGGCACGCGCCGCGTGCCGCTCGAGACCCGCTACTACGAAGCCTACAACCAGCCCAACATTCACCTGGTCGACGTCAAGGAAGATCCGATCAAGCGCATCAACAGCGCCGGCGTCGAGACCGGCACGCGCCAATACGATCTCGACATGCTCATCTACGCCACCGGCTTCGACGCGGTGCGCGGCGCGCTGGATCGCATCGAGATCCGGGGCCGCGGCGGCCGCACCTTGAAAGAGAAGTGGAAGGACGGCCCGGTCACCTACCTCGGTCTGCAGTATGCGGGCTTTCCCAACCTGCTGGCGCTGGTCGGCCCGCAGAGCGGCGCGACGTTCTGCAACATTCCGCGCTGCGTGGAGCCGCAGATCCGCTGGGTGACCGATCTGTTGCAGCACATGAAGTCACGCGGCCTCGATTACGTCGAAGCGACGCCCGAGGCCGAGACCGAATGGACCGACCATGTCGCCGACATGGTTTCGCAGACGCTGTTTGCGACCGCCCAGCGCGGTTGGTTCTTCGGCGGCAACACGCCGGGGCGCCAGACCAGCGCACGCACCTTCCTCGCCTACACCGGCGGCTCGCCGGCCTATCGTGAGCGCTGCGACGAAGTGGCGAAGGCCGGCTATCGAGGCTTCGTGTTGAGATAGCGGCTTTGAGCGCGCAGCGCCCTGCGCTGCGCGCGGCCCTGGGCGGCGTGGTGTTTGTACGAAATCAGCGGCCGTCGCCGGCGATCAAATTCGTAACGTACGAGTAACCTTGGCGCTGCGAACCGAAATCTTCGCGTGACACGCGCGCCCTACAGTTCTTCCCACGCATCGGCGCGGATGTCCCCGCCCCGATACACATACCGTTCCACTCGATGGGGAGAAATGTCATGCACCAGTCCACTCTTGATTTCAGCACGCCCGCCATCCTGTTGGCCGCCGCGCTCGCGGTCGGCAACCAGGCCCAGGCCGAGGTCGTGTTTCCGCCGCCGCACCTCGCGACCGCGGCGAATGTCGTGACCGGCGTTGCCCAGCCCGGGCGCGCGGTCAAGGTACCGTGGTACTTCGGCGCGCAACCACAGCTCGCCGCCAACCTCGCCGAAACGCTGAGCCGCGCGCCGGCGGTGGCCTCCAACGCCACGGTCGGACCCTGGTACAGGGCCGCGAACTGAACGGGGGCCGCGCCGGGCGCCTGGCCGCCCGACGCGGCAAGGCTGGCAGGCGGCGTCGTACGCCGCCAGTGAAGTCACCGCGTGTATCGTTACTCCGGCGCGAGGACCAAGCGCCTCGCTGCCGGCGCTTCAGCACGGGCCGTCGACGAGGGCATGCAAGGCCGCGGGATTGCTAAAGCGCGACGGAGAATTTCCGCTAACGTCATCGATTCACTTCTCATCGGCACCGGACTGCCTGGCTGGATGGCGGTTATGGCGGACATGTCCCGGTACGGTGTGGCAAAACTCCTCGAGCCCTTCGGGCTTCGCAACACGCTGGTCGTCATGCAGGAGCGCGACGGCTACACCGTCAACCGCTTGAAGAGCCTGGGGCGATTACCCGAGCTCATCTGTATCGGCCGACTCAGCTCCAGCGAGGTGACCCGCATCGGCCGCATCGGGCCGCCCGACGCGAGCCTTCCAATATCCTGGGCCAACAGCCTTTCGTTCTACGGGCAATGGTTCGACCGCCGCGCATCCGACGAGATTCGCGCGCGCCTCTGCGCGCTTCCGCGAGAAACAATGATGAAGCAGGCGGGGCGCGACGATCAGTACGCCATGGTCGGCAGCTACTACTCGTGTTTTCTGACCATCATGGATGTCAAGCAGCGCGTGCCGCTGGTGTTGATCGACGACCATTACCTCGCGGCCCTGAGCTTCCCTGTCGTATTCTCCAACGCAGGCGACGCCAAGCTGGAACGAGAACTCATGTTCACGCTTCGCACGATGCTGCGAAGGTATGAAGAGGCGGCGCCGTTGAGCGGCGGCATCATCGTCGAAGAGCAATAGCGGGCGACGACGTGCCGGGGCCTCACGCCAGTGCCTTCTTTGAATTCGGTGCGGCATAGGGCGAGGACATTGGCGGGGACCGCGCGCGCACGCGATGAACCAATCAGAAGGTTTTCAAGGATCGGCTGCGTGTGCCGCCAATTGACCTCGGATTCCGTGGGCCGATACCATCGCCGCATGCGCCGAACCAACATGCAACACGTAGCCGCGGCTTTATTGGCCGTGCTCGTGCTGTCCTGGACGGGGTCGGCTTTCGGTGTCGGGGCGACCGCCGCCGCGGGCCATGGGGTGGCGTACGACTTTCCCCCTTCGCTCGCGGACAGCGGTGGCGCCGGTCACGACCACGACCACGACGACCATCATCATCCTGGCCACGCGCTGGATGAGCATGCCAATCTCGGTCACATGCTCGATCATCTCTCGGGCTCGATACTTGACGTCACGTTCGTGACCTTGGCGCCGGTGAAGTCCGGCTCCGTGGGCTGTCCGCCGCTCATGTCCTTGCTCACCGCGACTCTTTCCCCACTTTATCGTCCGCCTATCAACGCTGCTTCCGCATGACTTTTTGAACCGCGGATGACCGGTTTGCCCGGCATCCCGCGTGCAGGTGTCTGTCGGTAAGGAGCGTTCCCAATGGGAGTCTTTCCAGGTCCGGCGCTGGCCGCATGGGGCATGTCCGCCCGTGCCGGCTGTCGCCGGCTATTATTCATTTCCTTATGTTGTGGTGTGTTGTCGCCGGCTGTTGCCCGCGAACTGAGCGAAGCAGAGGCCATCGCCGCGATGCTTGCGCGCGATGACTTCGTCGCGCTCGAACAAGCGCGGCGCGGAGCCGCGCAGGCGGAGCTCGAGCAGGCCGCATTGCGGACCAATCCAACGCTGTCGATCGGACGCGAAGGCGTGACCAGCGGCGGCGCTCGGGAGGCGGAAACGCGCCTGGAAGCGACGCAGCAGTTGGACCTTGCCGGTCGCCGGCGTTTCGCCCGCGAGGCCGCGAGCCACCGTTTGGCGGCCACCGACTCGGAGCTCGCCGGGGCCCGTACCGACGCGGTCGCCGATTTGCGTCGAGTATTTGCCCGCGTGCTGTTTGGCGTGCGTGTGGTGGACGCCCTGGATGCCGCGCTCGTCAGTCTTGCGCACAGCGCGCAGGTCGTGGAGCGCCTCGCCGAAAGTGGTGAGGCATCGGGCTATGACAGGCATCGGGTCAAGCGCGAGCTGTCCGCATTGCGCGTCAAGCGCGACACCGCCGCTGCTGAGCTGGCGCGCGACCGTGCCTTGCTCGCTGCCTTTGTCGATGACGGCGCTTCGCAACAACTCGTGCCGCTCGGCGCCTCGCTGCCCGCGCCGCCGCCAGCGCTGGACGAGATGCGCGCTCAGCTGCGTGAACGTGCGCAACTCCTTGCCCTGATGGGACACGCGAAAGCCGCGGACAGCGAAGTGCAGGTGTCGCGGCGCGGCTGGGTCCCCGATGTCACCGTGGGGCTTGGCACCAAGGTGGTGGAGACCGGGCATGGAGACCGCGGCGATCTGACCTTGTCGCTGGGCATCCCGGTGCCGCTGTTCGACCGCGGTCAGGCGCGCACCAAGCGCGCGGTGGCCGAACGCGAAGCCTACCGCGCCGAGCACGCGCTGCAGTTCACGCGCTTGAGCGGCGAATTGGACGGTGCATGGCAACAGGCGACTCGCCTGTTCAGCGCCGCGCTCGACTACCGACGTGATGTTCTCATCAGTGCGCATGAACTCGGCCGGATTGCGCAGACCGCCTACGCGGCCGGTGAGGGCGGCGTGCTCGAACTGATAGACGCGTCGCGCACTGAACTCGAAACCGAACTGACGAGCTTCGAATTGGATCACCAGGCGCGCATGGCGCGCATCGAGCTCGACCAAATCGCCGGGGTGGACAGCCATGAATAAGTTTCTTTCCTGTGTGTCGATGGTGGCCCTGCTGTTGACGGGCTGTGCGGACGATCACACCTCCACCCACCGACGCGGGCGGGCACGCGGCCGATACTCACGAGGGCGGCGAGCACGGCCACGGCCATGCGCACGGCGGCGGTATCTCGGTGACGAGTTTCGAACAAGCCACGGAGCTGTTCGTTGAGTATGCGCCGCTGGTGCGAGGCGAGGAGGCGGCGTTTGCCGCGCACCTCACCTGGACCGGCGAGCGCTTCAGCGCCGTCAATGAAGGCACGCTGGTGGTGACTGTCGACAAGGGCCAGGAAAGCGCGCGCGCCGAAGCGGCGGTCAGCTCGACGCCCGGCATCTTCAGACCGGTACTCAAACCGAGCGCGGCGGGCCGCCACCGCCTGCGCCTGACGCTGACCGTGGGTGAGCGCAGCCATGTGCACGATCTGGGCGAAGTCGAGATCTACGCCAGTGCCGCGCAAGCCGCCAAGGCTCACCCCAAGGAAGACGAGGAAGACGGCAGCATCTCCTTCACCAAGGAACAACAATGGAAACTCGACTTCGCCCACGCGCCGGTGATTGAACGCGAACTGCGCGAGAGCGTCGCGGCGTCGGCGACGCTGCGCCCCATCGCTTCGCGCGAGGCGCTGGTGAGCAGTCCGGCCGCGGGTGTGCTGGAGGGCGGCGCATCAGCGTTTCCTTACCTCGGCATGGCGGTAGAGCGCGGCCAGGTCTTGATGACGCTGGTGCCGCGACTCGCAAGCGGTGTCGATCTTGCGACCCTGGAAGCCGATCTGCAGCGCGCGCGCGCGCATCTCGATCACACCACGCAGGTCGCCCGACGGCTGCGCGCGCTGGCCGACGCACAGGCCATCGCGCCATCGCGAGCAGCGGAAGCCGAACATGAGGCCGACATCGCCAGGACCGATCTGCGCGCCGCCGAGCGGCGGTTGGGCTCGGCCGCGGCGCTGGCGGCGGCGTGCCGTTGCGCGCGCCGCTGGCCGGCACGGTGGTCGAAGTGCGCACGGCGCGCGGCGCGGCCGTGGACGAGGGGCAGGCGCTGGTGCATATCGCGGATCTCGGCCAGCTGTGGCTGCAGGCGGATATCCCGGAGTCGGACCTGGGACGCGTCACGCAACCGGTGGGCGCCTATTTTCAGGTCGATGGCGCTGCCGCAACGATACTGACGGCGGGGCACAACGCGCGCCTGGTGGCTTTCGGTGGCTTGGTGGACGCGCAGACGCGCACCGCGCCCGCGGTCTTCGAGTTCGACAACGCCGACCGCGCCTTGCGCGCGGGCATGCGGGTCGCGGCACGCGTATTCACGGGCAAGGTGCAGCGCATGCCTGCGGTGCCGGCGTCAGCCGTGATCGATGACAACGGCCAGAGCGTGGTGTTCGTGATGAAGGACGGCGAGGCCTTTGAGCGGCGCATCGTGCGTACCGGCACACGCGACGGCGATTGGCTGGGTATCGAAGGGGGGCTGACCGTCGGCGAGCGCGTCGTGACCGTCGGCGCCTACCAGGTGCGCCTGGCCGCCACCGCGCCGGCGGCCATGGGCCACGGCCACGCGCATTGAGGAGCACGCCATGATCGCATCAATCATTCGCGGCGCGCTGCGCAACCGCCTGCCCGTTCTCGCTTTGTCGGTGCTGTTGCTGCTGTGGGGCGGATACCGGGCGAGCCAGATGGACGTCGACGTGTTCCCCGATCTCACCGCGCCCGCCGTGGTGGTGGTGAGCGAAGCCCATGGCATGTCGCCGCTCGAGGTCGAGAACCAGGTGAGCTTTCACATCGAGACCGCGCTCAACGGTGCGCCGGGCGTGCGACGGGTGCGCTCGATCTCGAGCGTCGGTCTGTCCGTGGTCACCGTCGAATTCGAGTGGGGGACGCCCGTGCCGGTGGCGCGCCAGATCGTCGCCGAGAAATTGCAGGTGGCGCGCAACGCCTTGCCGGGCGAGCTGCCGCCACCGCAGATGGCGCCGGCCGCCTCGGTGATGGGCGAAATCATGTTCATCGCGCTGGCCTCCGACCAGGCCAGCGGGACAGAACTCAAGACCACCGCCGATACCGTCGTGCGCAAGCGCCTGCTGTCGGTTCCCGGCGTGGCCGAGGTGCTGACCATCGGTGGCGACGAGAAACAGTACCAGGTCACCCTGGACCCGCAGCGGCTGGCGGCTTACGACCTGCCGGTCGGTGATGTCATCGACGCCTTGCGCGCATCGAACGCCAACATGCCGGCGGGCTTCTACCGGGAGAACGGGCAGGAATATCTCATTCAAGGCATAGGACGCATTGCCACGCTCGATGACATTGCCGAAACCCAGGTGGGCATGCGCGGCGGCCAGCCGGTGCTGGTCAAGCATGTGGGTGAGGTGGCGATCGGCGTGGGGCCGGTGCGCGGCACCGGCGCGCACAATGGCAAGACCGCGGTGATCTTCGCCATTCAGAAGCAGCCTGGCGTCAATACACTCGACCTGACCGCACGTCTCGATGCGACGTTTGCCAGCCTCGCGCCTTCGCTGCCGAGCGGCATGCGTATCGAGTCGCATATTTTCCGGCAGGCGGATTTCATCGAACGGGCCATCGACAATCTCCTGCACGCCCTGCGTGACGGCGCGGTGCTGGTGGTCGCCATCGTGTTCGTGTTCCTGCTGTCGCCGCGCGCCACGCTGGTGACCTTGATGGCGCTGCCGCTGTCGCTCATCACCGCGCTGGTCACGCTTGCCGCATTCGGCGGCACGCTCAACACCATGACCTTGTGTGGTCTCAGCATCGCGCTCGGCGCGCTGGTGGACGACGCCATCATCGTGGTCGAGAACATCACGCGCCGCCTGCGTCAAAACGCGCAGCAGCTGCAGCCACGCGCAAGGCCGTGACCCAGGTGGTGTTCGATGCGACGGTCGAAATCCAGGGCTCGATCGTATTCGCCACGCTCATCATCATGCTGGTATTCGTGCCGGTGTTTTTCCTGGCGGGTGTCGAAGGGCGTCTGCTCGCACCGCTCGGCTTCGCCTACGTCGTGGCGCTCGGCGCATCGCTCGCGGTGGCGGTCACGGTCACGCCCGTACTGGCCCTGACGGTACTGGCCGGCCCCAGCGCCGAGCATGCGCACGAGCCGCGGATGTTGGCCACGCTGCAGGGCGCCTACGAGTCGGTGTTGCGGCCCTTGCTCAGGCATTGGTGGCTGTTGAGCGGTCTCGCGCTGGCTGCTCTTGCGCTCGCGGGCCTGGTCTTCCTGCAGGCGGGCCGCTCGTTTCTGCCTGACTTCAATGAAGGCAGCTTGACGGTCAACGTTACGACCCTGCCCGGCACCGAACTCGCCGAGTCGGACCGCATGGGCAAGCGCGTGGAGGACATCCTGCTGTCCCTTCCGGAAGTGGTGGCGACAGCGCGCCGCACCGGCCGCGCGCCCGCCGATCCCCATGCCCAGGAGATTTATGCATCGGAGATCGAGGCGAGCCTCGAGATGGGCAACACCAGCAAGGCGGCGCTCTTGAAGCAACTGCGCGAGGAGTTCGCGACCCTGTCGGGCATGAGCGTCGTGATAGGCCAACCCATTTCCCATCGCATCGACCACATGCTGTCGGGCACGCGCGCCAACATCGCCATCAAGGTGCTGGGGCCGGACCTCTACGACCTGCGCCAACTGGGCGAACGCATCAAGTCGATCGCGGCCAGCGTGCCGGGCGCGGTCGACGTGGCGGTCGAGACCCAGGCCGATATTCCGTTCGTGATGGTCCACTTCCGGCGTGAGGCCATCGCGCGCCACGGTCTGCATATCGAGGAGGTCGGCGCCGCGGTGCAGGCAGCGCTGGCCGGTGTCGAAGTCACCCGTGTGCTGGAAGGGCAGGCCAGTTTCGACCTGGTGGTGCGCTACGACCCGGCGGTGCGTGATTCGCTGGAAAACATCGCTGCAACGCTGCTGGTGACTCCGAGCGGCGCACATCTACCCCTGTCGGCGCTCGCCGACGTGCGCCGCGAGCGCGGTCCCAACCTCGTCAGTCGCGAGAACGTGCAGCGCAAGATTGTCGTCATGGCGAACGTCGCGGAGCGCGATCTGGCAAGTGTGGTCGAGGACATCCAGGCGCGCGTCAGCGCGGAGGTCCAAATGCCCACCGGCTACCACGTCGAGTACGGCGGTCAGCTCGAGAGCGCGACCGAAGCTGCGCGCACCCTCGGTGTGCTGGGGGCGGTCGTCATCGCCGGCGTGTTCGTGTTGCTGTACATGGCGTTTCGCTCCGCCGTCGATGCGCTGCTGGTCATGATCAACTTGCCGCTCGCGCTGATCGGCGGCGTGGTCGGCATGGTGCTGGCGGGCAACGTGGTGTCGGTGGCGACGCTGATCGGCTTCATCACCCTGTTTGGGATCGCGACGCGTAACGGTGTGATGCTCGTCGCCCACATCCGACAGCTGCGCGAAGTCGAGGGCGTCGCCGATGCCGAGCAGGCGGTGCTGCGCGGAGCGCGTGAACGCCGCGTGCCGACACTCATGACCGCGTTGGCCGCCGGCTTGGCGCTGGTGCCCTTGGCGCGGGCGCTGGGCGAGCCGGGCAGCGAGATCCAGGCGCCGATGGCGATCGTCATCCTGTTCGGGCTGCTGTCGTCGACCGCACTGAACATGTTCGTGGTGCCGAGCCTGTATCTGCGCTTCGGCGCGCTGGGACGCACGGCGACGGCAGCACGCGCATCATCGCCAGCCGCGCTGGCGCGATAAGCGCTGCCGCTGAAATCGGCGAGACGGCTTGACCGGCGGGTGAAACACGGCCGCGCGCACGGCGTTCCTCATCCGCCGGTCAAAGATCGATGCCCAGCGCGCCCAGCACTTTGATCATCGCGAAATACGCGGCGGTGGTTGCCGCGGCCGACGCCGCGAGACTCGCCAAAGCCAAGCCGCGCGCAGCAAGGCCGGCAACAGCAGGAAACAACACCAGCGACGGCAGCACCAGCCAGAAAATGCTGCCCGACAGTGACGAGATGCGCTCGACGTCGCCGGTCTCGACATAGAGCCACACGAATGCAAGCAAGGAGGTCAGCGGCAAGGAGGCAAGCAGCGCGCCTAAAAAGTTGAGCGGCGCGCGATTTCCAGAAACGCCGACGATGATGCCCGCCGACAGCACGAGCTTGATGGCCATATGAAGACTGGGCATGTTCACTTCCGCCTTGCGGGCGCGCCCGACATGCTGTGGCGTGGACGCAAAGCGGCCACGGCGTTAATCTGATCAGCCGCGTTGTGGTTGTCGCCATCCATCGTTCCATCAAGGACGGTCGCAGACACCAAGTCGTCGCGACCATGCAGCAGGGATGCCGGCGCGGTCGGCTTCGTAGTCCGTGAAAGACCGGTGCTCATAGTCCGACCGTCCTTGATGCCGGCCGCCGATGAAACTACGGATCTCCTGGGGCCCCGCCTGCGGTGTTTGATTTCGGCCTCGATCCGGGTTGCTCAAATCCGAAGCCGTCGGGAGGCGCTGAAGTCGTGCTGGTCCGCCCGCGAAGTCATCCCTGCCCGTAACCCATGGCGCGACGACGTCCCGCGCAACCAGGGGACTCCATGTCGTCCCACGGCAGCATCAAGCGGTCTTTGATGATCTCGCCGCCTTGGCGGCATGGAGATCGTTCAGCAGAACCCTCTTCCGCGTCGGCGGCCTCGGGTGCTCGGGGGGCGGATGCGGGGGGGCGGCCCGAGACTGTCGATCTCGAACCGTCACTCATCCGGCATCGAACAAGGTCTGAATTGCGCCCACCGAGTCCGTGACGCCGCCGACAGGCTGTCCGCTGTACTGAAGCGTCCCAGGTGACGCGCCGTTCGATGGGCAAATCCATCACCAGCGGGGTCGAAATATCGGTTCGCTCGTCAGCGCCATAGGTATTCGCGACGTTCGGGGTCAGAACCCAAGACGCGGATTGCAAGAATCCGATTCTGAAGGGTCATGTTGGCTTGCCGCATTGAGCCGTTGCTTGGGAGAGAGGTCCGGACGAGATTCCGCAATAGCTTTTTCGATAGCTTCACGATTCACGAAATCGTTCAGTGGGCGGAGCTGTCCCCAACCGACGGCGACCACGCCCTTTTCGCGGAACTCGCTGATGGCATGCGCGTCGCGCCCGGCGCGTACCATCCACGTTCTTTTTGTAGTCATCGTTTCCCCCGATGCCCTCTCGCACCACCGGACCTTCGGCATGCCGCGTCAGATGTATCCAAGCTGAGTCGATTTGCGCATCAGATTCATCCACCTTCCGGAAATAAAAGGGACACGCCTCGCCGCGAATTCTCGACGTCCGCGGATTACTCGGGTCGACAATTGGGTTGTCGAAAGCAAAAAGCGACGGACGGATTACATCATGGGGGTAAATCGGGGGTCGGGAAGAATTTACCAGCTACAGGCGGCTGCCGCCCGACGGGGAGGGCCAGCGCAGAAGGCAATGGGCGCGGCGGCAGGGAGATACGCGCCGCGCCCACCGCTTCACAGCAGCTCGGGGCGAGCCAGGCCAAAGCCTCCCTTGATCGACAACAGTTCGTTGCAGCCGTCCTCGATGAGGCCGGCGCGGGTGTCGCGCAGCAGCTTCTCCAGCGGGTACTCACGCGTCATGCCGTTGCCGCCGAACATCTGCAGGGCCTCGTGGGCGATCTCGTACGCGGACTGGGTGCAATGCACCTTGGCGGCCATCGCCGCCGACAGCGAGGGCAGCGCCGCAGTGGCGTTGTACTCCACCACGCGCCGCGCCAGCGCGCGGCTCGCCTCGAGCTTGCGATACATCTGGAACAGGCGATAGGCGACGTGCTGGTGCTTGATCAGCGCCATGCCGCCCTGGCGCCGCTGGTGGGCGTACTCGAACGCCAGTTCATAGGCGGCGCGTCCGACGCCGGTCAGGCCGACCGCCATCAGGCCATTGGCCTCCTGGTGGATGGTGTAGACCGCGCGCTGGTAGAACTCCGGCCCGGCCAGCAGGTTCTCGCGCGGCACTTCGACATTGTCGAAGAAGATCTCGCCCTGGTTCAGCGCGCGCTGGCCCATCTTGTCGAGCGGCTTGCCCTTGCTGACACCACGCGCGTCCAGCGGTACGATGACCACGCAGCCATGCTGGGGGTCAGGTCCGGCGCCGCTGTCGCAGGCGCAGAACAGCACGCATAGCTGGGCGATGGTGCCGTTGGACACCCACGCGGATTTCTGCCCGTTGACGACGATGCGGTCGGTTTTCAGCGTGGCGATGCAGTTCGGCCGCCCGTATTCGCCACGCGCGTGCCGCGCCTCACCCTCGGGGTCGAGATTGTCGCTGCCGTGGTCGGGCTCGGTGATCCCCCAGCAGCCGATAGTGGTCTCCGGCCAGCGCTCGGCCAGGTAGTCGTTGCCGAAACTGCGCGCCATGAAACGCGGAAAGGTCGCCGCGCCGACCGTGAACGCAAGCCCGACATCACCCCAGCACAGCTCCTCGTTGACCAGGCACTGGATGCGCGCGCGCTGCAAGGGCGGCATGTTGAACAGCGCATCGGTGCTGAAGCCCAGTTCGTGGTAGCGGGCAATGAACGGCCACAGCGGCGAGTCGGCGGCGATCACTTGTTCCGGGCGCAGGCGGTCGAGCTGGCGACCGAGCGGGCGCATTTCGTGCTCGGCGAACCGATGCACGACATTCCAGATCGCCTGCTCCTCTTCGCCGAGCGCCATCTCGGCGCCAAGCGGGCCAAGTGTCGTGTGCGGTGTCTCGGGCCAGCCGGCAATGCGCGTATGCGGCGCGGCTTCGCCCAGGGGCAGGAAGTTCTCGACGGGTACGGCCATGATGCTACTCCTTCGCGTCGCCTGTTCAGCGCCCGCTGTTGAGATCGGCGACGCTGAACACGCGCTCCAGGAACGCGGTCTTGGGCGGCGCATAGTCGGTCGGTTCGAGCACCCGCGCGACGTTGGCGGTCTGCTCACGCAGGTTCAGCACCAATGAAGAACGCATGCGCGAGGTGGTAAGACTGGGGTCACCGTCGAGGGCGCCGTCGCCGTGTGCGTAGGTGCCGTTGATCACCTTGTACAGGCGCTCGTCACGGTCGTAGACCAGGGTCAGCGCCACGCTGAAGGTTTCGGCGTCGATGAACAGCACGCGCCGGCCATAGGGATGACCTTTCCAGCGCGGCACCGCTTCCACTACGTAACACGGGCGTAGCTGCCAGCGATCGACGCGGAATGGCGCTGAGCGGCCCCTGGGTCAGCACGTGTTCGTGGCGCGTATTGGCGACATAGGGCACGACCTTGCGCCCGAGGTAGCGCCAGGTGTTGTCCATCACCAGCCCGGCGTAGCCGCCGAAGTCGTCCAGCGTCCAGTTGGTGCCCATCCAGCTGTCGGCACGCTCGCGGGCCGACAAGCGGCGTACGCGGCGCTCGGTCGGCAGGTAGGAATTGACCTGGTCACCCAGCGTCTGGTCCAGAGGCCGTTCGAGGATGATGGTGGTGCCGGCGACATCGAACGGGGCCAGCACTTCGATGCGTTCCTTGAACAGCAGCCCGGCGCCGCCGCGCACCGGCAGGCGGTAATCCTGCGCCGCGAGCGGCGCGAGCCCCGACAGGTAGGTGCGACGATAGGACATGTGCATCTGGCGCTCGATGACACCTTCGCCGAGCAGGCCATCCGTTGCAGCCAGCGGTGCAGCGCCGCCGGCGCGGATGTAGCTGATCAGCGTGTCGGGCGCATTGAAGCCGAGATGCTCCCAGCGATGCACGTGATCCCAGGCAACCATGTAACCGGCCGTCACGGCGTCGGCGCTCTCGATCTGCGCGGCCGTGAACGGCTGCCGGCCTGATGGCCGGCCAGGCTGCCATCGTCGGCGATGCGCGCCTGGCCGGCGAAGCGACGGCTCGCGTCCTCGTAGCTGACGTGCGGAGCGTAGTGCTGCGTCGGCTCGAGCTCGAACTCGAGCCCGGCGAAATCGAACTCGGCGTGGTAGCCGGGCGGCAGATAGGGGGCAAGTTCGGCCAGCCGTGAGCGGTCGTAGCTGCCGGGGGCGAGACCGTCGACCGGCGCCGTGGCGGCGTCCGCCAGCCAGGCTTGCAGGGCGGCGTGGTCGTTCGCCACGGCGATGGCCGGCGAGGCCAGCAGCATGACCGAGATCAAGGCGTCACACAGTCCGAACATGCGATTGAGCAAAGGCGAAGCGGTCATGGCGGCAGCGGTACTCCCGGGGTCTTCGACGGCAGATGACGGTAGGCCGTGGTCGAAGTGTGCGGGGCGCGCTCTGTCGCGCGGAATGTCCGATCGCGAAAAAATCATGTCGAAACGCGCCACGCGCAGTGCGTGGGGGGAGTGGTGATGATGAACGGACGAGCAGCGCGGCCGGAGCGCACCCATTTCGTGGTCGGCAACGACCTCGCCACGCCGGTGCGATTCGCCTACGGCCTGGGACCGTTGATCCTGGTCCTCGAGGCCGCGGGGCACGACATCGAGCCGCTGCTGCTTGCGGCCGATATCCCGCCTTTCGCGCTGGAAGAACCGAGCTACCGCGTGCGCGTGGCGCAGGAGACGCTCTTCACCAGCGAGGCGCTCGCGCGCCTCGCACGGCCTGACGCCGGCCTGCTGGTCGGTCAGCGCTACCACATGGTGACTTTCGGCGTGCTCGGTCTGGCCGCGGCGAGCGCGCCGACGGTGCGCGAACTGCTGCGCACCCTGTTGTTCTACCCGCTGCTGTCGTGGGGAATGTGTCATTGCTCGCTGTGGAGCGACGGCGCCCACGCCAACCTGCAGTTCGAGCCCCACGCGGCGGTCGGTGAGGCGCTGCGCTTCTATGTCGGGCAACGACATCACCTGCACCGTGACCCTGCTGCGCGACATGCTCGGCGTGCGCTGTCCGCCGCTGCGGGTGCGCTTCCGTCACGCCGCGCCGGAGGACCTGCGCCTTACCAGCGCTACTTCGATTGCCCACTGGAGTTTGGCGCGGCGGTCAACGAGGTGTGCTTCAAGGCCAGCGACTGGAACGTGGTGCCACCGCAGGCCGACAGGCTGTCATTTCGTTTCTACGACAGCCAGTGTCGGCGCATGAGCGAAGCATTGCTGATGTCCTTGGACTATGCCGACGTGGTTCGCAGCCGCCTGCGCGCGATGGTGCCGATGCCGTCACTGTCGGTGCTGGCCGCGAACCTGCGACTCACCGAGCGCACTTTGCAACGCCGCCTCGCGAGCGCCTCGACGTCCTACAGCGAGCTGCTGCGTGAAGTGCGCCTGGAGCAGGCGCGGCGCCTGATGCGGCGCGAGCGCGTACACATCGATGAGATCGCCTACCGCCTGGGATTCGAAGACGCCATCGCCTTCTCCCACGCGTTCAAGGAATGGACTGGCCAGGCGCCGCGCGACTACCGCCGCGCGCTACGCGCGGCGGGCACGACCTGAGCCGGGTTCAGGCGTCTTGCCTTGCGTCTTCGCTGCGTGGCCGCTATACCGCGCACGACATCGATGAATGCGCGCAGCAAGGGTGATTCGTCATCGCGACGAAAAATCATGCACAGATCAAAACTCAGGTTGTCGCTCTTGGCCAAGGGCCGATAGCTCACGCCCGGCAACTCTTCCAGTTGCTGGATCTGGCGCGTCGGCGGCGGTTGCGACACGTAAGCCCGCTGCGCCGTGCCACCAGCAACTTGATGCTCGACCACGCCACGAAAGTGTGTGCTCGGCGTGGGTCGGATTCCGGTGCTGAGCAGCACGCTGCGGTCCCCCCCGCGCTCGCCTTCGGCGCTCAACCGGATCGCGCGCGGCGGGTGATTCGGCCTTGTTGCAGTAAGGAGGATGCCGCTCAGCCCACCCAGTAACATGGGCAAAGGTCTGGGATCAGTACGGCCTGCAACACGACGTTATCGAGACCGACGGTATCGAAGTTCTCACCATCGTTGATAGAACTCACCAGTGATCGAGAAGTGCGTAAGATTGGCCATGACGAGGTCGGGGAGTCGGCTTGCCGCCTGCGCTGGCGGGCTGACAGCGGGTCGCCCGCCCGCAGATGCCGCTACAGCCTGTCGAAAGTACCGTCGGCGCGACAGGTGCAGGAGATCGAATAGCTGGTCCAGGCGCCGACACTCGGAACGGGGAGCCGATGAATAACGGCGATGCCCCCGCTGGAGCAACAGGAGGGCGGCGGATCTGGTCGACGGGTCCGCTGGAAGATCGATGGTCAGGTCCGAAGGACACGCTGCCGCCGAGAAAGTCGACTGATTGCCGAGAACTTGTCCGGCGCGCGGGCGCGCAGCTAAGGTCGGCCCCGGGTCCGGCGTCGGTCGGCCGCAGGTTGCCCCCGGCGGCAGGCGTTCGAAGCCTCCGGGCAGGGTGCGGCGTTCACGAACACGCCCTGGTTGGTAAACGTCATCGCCGGTCCAGCCGTCTGCGTCGCTGTCGAATGTACTGGTAATCGCGGCGTGCGCTTGCTGTACCGATAACGCGATGGAACGGCTAACGGCAATGTCGCGTGAAGGAAGATACGTAGGATCCGAGATTCTATCGGTGGGTCCATGGCGCGCGTGCTCCTCCTATTAAAGCTGAGTTACAGCCAGACCGAACAACACCGTCAATTCGGAACTTCAAACGCCGACGTTTGAACAAGCCCATGAGCCCCACCGCGCCGGACCCCCCACCGGTGCAGACTCGCCGGCAGCTGGCACAGGTGCCATGTGCACGCCGACCAGCACGGCCGTGATCGCGCCAGCCGGGAGGCGCCACCCCGAGCCGCCGCTGGAAGCAGGCTGCGCCGCTGTTGCGGCAAAGAAAGGCGAAGTCAGCGCCGAGCGGAACAGCCAGCAGGCAACAGGACCGCGTCGAGATGAAGGCGATTCCGGTGGGCGAAGCGAAATCCGCAAGCTATCAGTGCGCCGATGCCCGACAGATGAAAGCGAAGCCGCGTTCGCGGTGCCTCCCGGCACTGAAGCCGTGAAGTCGATATCGAGTACGACATCGCATGGGTGGGGGTCGTAACCGCCTGCACGGTGGTGATGGTGGCCGCAGGGACCGTGACCGGGAAATGGCTCCGGAGCCGGAGACCGTGAAGCCGGTCACCAGCGGCCCGCCGCCATGGGCGGCAACGTCGGTGTCCACTTGCACCGTGCCGGAGAGGAACGTCACGGCGTCATAGCTCGCCGGTAGCGCTGCGCTGGGCGGAAGCGCCCAAAGTCGAATCCGTTGAAGCTCAAACTGCCGCCGAGATTCGGGCCGAGCTTACAGGCGCCAGGCGTCGCCGTGAGCACGTCGTCACTCGTGCCAACCAGTCCGTCCGCGCCGGGCGCGTGCGCCACGGCCGCCGGATGGGTGAAAGTACGAGTTCGAGCGTGGCCGCTTGCGCGCCTTGTGCCAGCGCGAATAGCGCCGCGACGGCCAGGATGCGAAGCCACATGACTTCCCATTGTTCCCCAGAGCGATGATGCGTCGGTCTGAGCATAGTTGGGATTGGGTAGATATTCCGGCAGCCTGTGAAGTGGGTCACGCTTTTCGCATGGATTCGTGGCACCTGCTTCAACACGCGCCACCGCCCGGCGCGCACCCGCCGTTAAGAAATCGACAAGGGTATCGGGCGGCGCTCAAGGCGCTCCCGGCGGCGCAGGGCTGTGCCTTGCCCGGACATGCTGAGCGAATTCCGGACCGCTCCCCTGAGCGCGAAGCAGCGAGTCAAAAGACACCCGGCAGGTCACGCGGCCACTGCGGCGAACGGCTCAGCAGAAAGTCGCGCCCGGGTGCGAAAGGCGCCTATGGCACCGCCAAAGCCGGCCGGTCGACATTGCTTACGCTAAATGCGGTGTCGATTGTGGGGAATCAACGTTCGCGCGGCTATGGGTTTGCCAGGCTGAAAACAAATCGACGTGATGTATCCAGCTTGTTTACCGACGATATTGCATGCCGGGTTGGTGAACAGTCCGCCCGAGCTTGAGGCGGGCGCCACGCCCATGAAAGAGCCGCAGGAACAGCGAGACCTTTCCTCAGTGGACAGCCTGGACGGTTCGGGTGGTGGCTCTGGCCGTGACGATAAGCGCCATTCAACTCCTCGCGCGTTCCGAGCAACGCGATGAGGCGCGCGTTCTCGCTTGCAGGGCAGCCAGTTCATCCTGACTGGCCATCAGATCCGTACTCGAGGGAATCGTCCATGTCGTCGCCGACGCCATAGCCAAAGTTATGGCTGATGTGACGCACGGCATCCAGACGCGCCACCAGTGCGGGACGGCAAGCTGCAGGCAACGCATGGAACTAGCCTTCAACGCTTGCCCGAACATCCGCACGAGGCGTCAAAGTATCCTTCGTACTGCAAGCCGACATCATTGCTGAAACCGGCTGCACGTTCGCGGTAAAGAACACCATCAACTCCCGGCCAGGCCCTCCGGCTGGCCGATGGCCTTGTAGTCCGGGATGGCTTTTTCTTGGCCTTGGCCACTGGAGGTGTCCTGGTTTGAACCCATATCCGGCCAGAGCCAGCGGTCTATGGTGGCCTTGTACGGATTCAACACATCGCCGCCCAGCGCGAAGCGTTGCATGAAGGCTTGGTTATCGCCCGCTGGCCGCGTACGGATCCTGCACCAGGCCGACCAGGCCGGTACGGTCAATTCGGCCAGTTTCGTTTTGCCGTCGCTCAACTGGGCGTGGATTTCTTCATCAGCCATTCTGTCATTCCGCGTCATCGGGCTTGCGGCAGGCCTCGGTTCTTGACCACCCGATCAAAGTCGCTCTCGAACAGCCGGTCCTGAACGATGCGGTACTTCTCAAACTCGCTCTCGGCATGGGCGCCCGGCGATTTCCGCCGTGACCTTGCCGGCGTCCTGCAACACTTCCCGGTCAGTAGCCGCGATGAAGCGGTTGAGGGCGCGTTTCCCAATCCTGCATGAGTCATGGGATCTTGCGCTGCGCCATGTC
>JADJYF010000028.1 GCA_016719885.1 Pseudomonadota bacterium
CGTCGCGCACTGCCGCCGCTTGGCCATCGCCGAACGGTAGCTGGTCAACGCAGGCGCGGGCGGCGCCCCGCCCGCGCCATCCTGACCCGAATCCTGAAGGTATGCTGAAAGCAGCCGTGGCACAACAAACCCAGCTAGCCCTTATAACAACGGCCATGCCCGCGCTCTGCACCCGCGCGGCGGATACCGCGGCCGCACCGCCGTATGCCCTGCACTTCGCTTCATCGCCACAGAGACGGCCGCCACCATGCAAGAGTGGATAGAGTTGCACGCGAACCTGCTGTCCGGCCCGGCTGCATCCTGGCGTTGCTGGGTGCGTTTTGAGTCCGTTGGTGAGACACCGGCGCCGAAGCTGCTGCGTCGGCGCGACGATGGCGCGGCAACGGCGCTGGAAGCCCCCACTGTCAGTGCAGCGGTCAGCGCGACGCCGGCGCGCCCCGGCCACGGACAGTCGGCCATACCGATAGCGGTCATGCCCTTCGACAGCCTGTCCAGCGACAGCAACGACGCCTATCTCGCCGACGGCTTGAGCTGCGAATTGATCTCGGCCTTGAGTCGCGCTGGGCGCTCGACGGTCACGCCGCGCCCGATTCCTTCGCCCTGCGCCAGATCGCCTTCACGGTCGCCGAGATCGGCGCCCGTCCCGGTGTCAGCCACCCGGTGACCGGCAACCTGCGGCGCAGCGCCGAGCGTTTGCGTCATCGCCGAGTTCTGCGAAACGGCCAGCGGCCGCGTGCCGTGGACCAAGGTCTACGAACGCACCATCGCCGACATCCTCGCCGTGCAGGAAGACATCGCCAGCCACGTGGCTGCCGCGCTGGGCGGCGAAGCCTACCGCGCTGAGGTGTCATCAAACCGGCCGCCCGATACCGGCAACCTCGACGCCTGAGCCTCACGCAACGTGGCGCCACGACTACATGGTGGGCGCGGACCGGCGGCGAACCAGGCGGCGATGGAACTGGCGCGCCGGGCCACCGAACTCGACCCCGACTCGGCGCTGGCTCAGGCCTGTACGCAGCGCTGCTGATGGACGGCGTCTCGACCGCCATGCCGCTGATCCCGAGGTCGCACGCGGTGACACGGCGCGCGCCGCCATCGAACAGGCGCTGCAGCGCGGCGCCGATCAGCCGGACGTGCTGATGTGCCGCGGGCGCGTGTGGGTGGAGCTCGGCGAGAGCGTGAAACCATACAAGTGCTGCGCCGTGGCACCCAGCTTTCGCCCCACGACCTGATGGAATGGGGTTTTCCTCGCGCGCTCGCTGGCGTTCGGCAGCGTGGCCGAGGCCGAGGAAGCCACCGTCACCGCCGATCGCATCCTCGGCCTGTCACCTGATCATCCCTGCGCGTGGTTGTGGCAGATGTCTGGCGGGCATCGCCAACATGAATCTCGAACGCTATGCCGAGGCCAGCGCTGCCCGACCACGCGGTCAGCGTCTGCCTGATTTTCGCGCGCGGCTGGATGTAGCTTTGCGTCCGCGCGCGGCGCACTGGGCGACGCCCCCACCCGTGCCGGTCCTTCCCCAGCCTTCTCGCGCCCGGCATTGCCGTCCCGCACAACGGAGGAAGACACCCATGCCCACCTCGCCCTCTTCCATGGCGGCCCACGCCGCCGACGCGCTCGACGTGGTCGTCATCGGCGCCGGTTTTTCCGGTCTCGGCATGCTTTACCAGCTGCGCAAGCGCGGCTATACCACGCGCGTCATCGAAGCCGGCGACGACGTCGGCGGCACCTGGTACTGGAAACCGCTACCCGGGTGCGCGCTGCGATTCACCGAGCGAGGTACCGCTACCCTTTCGATGACCAGTTGTTGCAGGACTGGAACTGGTCGCGACGCTACCCGGACCAGCCCGTGATCCTGCGCTACCTGCAACACGTGGCGGACCGCTTCGACTTGCGCCGCGACATCACTTTCGACACGCGGGTGTTGTCGGCGCACTTCGACGAAGCCGCGCAACACTGGGTGACCCAACTCAGCAACGGCGAGCGTTTGAGCTCGCGCTATCTCGTCACGGCGGTCGGTTGCCTGTCCGACTACGAGATCCCCGACTTCAAGGGTCTCGAATGTTTCCAGGGTGAGTGGCACCACACCGCGCGCTGGCCGAAGGACGGCGTGGATTTCACCGGCAAACGGGTGGGCGTGATTGGCACCGGCTCCACCGGTATCCAGGCCATTCCGGTGATTGCCGAGAGCGCCGCGCACCTCTACGTGTTCCAGCGCACGCCCAATTACAGCATTCCGGCCCGCGACCGCGTGATGACGGACGCCGAGAGGAACGAGGTCAAGGCTCACTACCGCGAGATCCACGACAACATCATTCACACGACCCTTGGCCAGCGTTACGCCATGAAAGCGGGCTCGGCCTTCGATGTGAGTGATGCGGAGCGTGAGGCCATCTACGAGGCCGACTGGCAGAAGGGCGGCTTCGCCATCATGTTCAACGCCTGGGAAGATCTCTACACCAACGAAGCCGCCAACGAGACCTTGGCGAGTTTCGTGCGCCGCAAGATTGCCGAGACGGTGAAAGATCCCAGAACGCGCGAACTGCTGACGCCACGCGATCACCCCATCGGCACCAAGCGCCCGCCGCTGGACACGCGCTACTTCGAGACCTTCAATCGCGACAACGTCACGCTGGTCGATGTGCGCAGCGCACCGATAATCGAGATCACCGAAACAGGCTTACGCACCAGCACCGATGACTACCCGCTGGACATGCTGGTGTTCGCCACCGGTTTCGATGCCATGACCGGCGCGCTGTTCAACATCGACATCCGCGGCCGCGGCGGCATGGCGCTGAAGGACAAATGGGCCGATGGCCCGCTTACTTACCTCGGCCTCGCCAGTCACGGCTTTCCGAACCTCTTCACCATCACCGGCCCCGGCAGCCCGTCGGTGCTGAGCAACATGCCGATCTCCATCGAGCAGCATGTCGAATGGATCAGCGATTGCCTGGAATACATGCGCCGCAACGATGTCGCGCTCATTGAAGCCGAGCCCGCCGCCGAAGAAGAATGGACACGCCACGTGGGCGAAGTGGCGGCGCCGACCCTCATGACCAAGGTCGAGTCCTGGTACATGGGCTCCAATATTCCGGGCAAGCCACGCCGCTTCGTGTCCTATCTCGGCGGCGTCGGCCCCTACCGCGACATCTGCCAGCAAGTCGCGGACGACGGCTATCGCGGTTTCACATTAAGCAAGGCCGGATGACGGCCGTCCATCACCCATGAGGCCCCCAGCATGAACCGCTTCACCGTCGGCGCCGCCGAGGTACTGCGCATCGAAGAAACCATGGTCCACTTCGACGGCCGTGAATTCTTTCCCGAGCTCACGCAAGCCATGCTGGCGGAACACGCGTCCTGGCTCGCGCCGTTCTTCGACATCGAAGGCTTTCGCATGCCGTGCATCTTCCAGTCCTTCGTCATCCGCCACGGCAAGCTCAACGTGCTGGTCGACACCTGTCTCGGCAATCACAAGGAGCGGCCGGACTTCCTGCTTGCCCACCAGTTGAACAACCCCTATCTCGAGCGCCTCGCCGCCGCCGGCCTCGCGCCGGAAGACATCGATCTGGTGCTGTGCACCCACATGCATGTCGATCACGTCGGCTGGAACACGCGGCTCGAGAATGGGCGCTGGGTGCCAACCTTCCCCAATGCCAAGTACGTGTTTTCGCGCGAGGAATACGCGCGCTACGCACCCGAGAATCTCATTCCCGGCGAGCCGCCGCTGTTCTTCGAGGTCTACCAGGACAGCGTGCTGCCAGTCATCGAAAGCGGCCAGGCGCTGATGGTGACAGGCGAGCATGCGTTGAATGAACTCATGACGGTGGTACCGACACCGGGCCACACGCCCGGCCATATCGGTTTGCGCCTGAGTCACGATGGCGAATCGGCGTTCTTCTTGGGCGATGCCATCCACAACCCGGTGCAGATAGCGGTGCCGGATCTCAACAGCTCTTTCTGCGAGGACCCGGCCCTGGCGCGCGCCAGCCGCCATCGCATCCTCGCCGAGGCCGCCGAGCGCGGCTCGATACTGGTGCCGGGCCATTTCGTCGCGCCACATGTCGGGCATGTGGAGCGGCGCGGTGCGGCTTATCGTTTTCTGCCGCTGGAGTCATGAGCCGCGCGGCGGCGACTCACAGCTTCGCCGCCACCTCGTCCTGGAAGCGCCGATAGCATGCGCGCACGGCGTCGACATCGGACGTGTTCGCATCGACCACGATCTCACCCACGCCGGCTTGCGCGTAGCCGCGCACCTGTTCCAGCACTTCCGACGGCGAGCCTTTCAAGGTGCGACGATCGTCCAGCGCGCGCGAACCCGGCGCGTCGGTGAATTCCAGCACCATGCGTATCGAACAAGGCTTGCCAGCCGCGCCGGCGATGGCGGCGCGCACGTCGTTCACCGACAAACTCATGGCGTGCCAGCCGTCGCCCTTCTCGCGTACGCGACGCAGCGCGCGCGCCGAATTGCCGCCAATGAGGATCGGCAGCCGTGCCTGCTGCGGCTTGGGCGAGAAGCGCAATCCGGCGAACTGGAAATGCTTGCCCTGGTAGGCGGGAATGTCTTCGCTCCATAGCGCGCGCAGCGCGTCGATGGCTTCATCGGTCACCGCGCCGCGCGTGGCGTAGGCAATGCCGAGATTGGCAAACTCGTCTTCGGTCTGCGCCACGCCCACGCCCAGCACCACGCGGCCGCCGGACAATTGATCGAGCGTCGCCACCTGCTTGGCGAGGCGCGCCGGATGATGCCAGGGCAGCACCAGCACCGAGGTGCCGAGTCGCACGCGCTCGGTGACGGTGGCGGCGGCGGTCAGCACCGTCAGCGCTTCGTGGTAAGGCCGGTCGCCGAGACGCGACGCGACATAGCTCGCGTGGTAGAGATGCTCGCTCACCCACACCGAGGCATAGCCGGCGCGCTCAGGCCTCGAGCGCCACGTTCACGAGCGCGCACCGAGGCGATGCCCTGGTTGTTGGGAATGCTGATACCGAAATCCATCGTCGACTCCTGGCGAATGGGGCAATGGCGCCGCGCGCGGATTATAGAGGGGTCGCGTCACGGCGCGGCCGGGGCCTTTCACCGGACGCCCAAGTGCGCTGCAATGCTCGCCGTCGCCATCGACTAGCCGAGGACTTGCCACCATGACCGAGCTGCCGCCCGAATCCGCCCACGACGCCTTCCGCGCCTGCTTCAAGGCCGGCGATCTCGAAGGCATCCTTGCGCTCTACGAAGACCATGCCGCGCTGGTGCAAGGCGATGGCAAGACCACCACCGGCAAGGCCGCCGTGCGCGACATGATGGCCGGCTTCCTGGCGCTGGGCGGCGACTTCGAACTGACCACGCGCTACGCGGTGCGCATGGGTGAGCTCGCGCTGTTGAGCAACCGCTGGACGCTGCGCGGCACCGGACGCGACGGCCAGGCACTGGACATGAGCGGCCAGACCACCGAAGTCGTGCGGCGCCAGGCCGACGGTCGCTGGCTGTACGTGATCGATCATCCGTGGGGCGCGCAGTAGTCGCCCTTGCCACTTTCCCACAACATCGAGGTAAGGCCATGCACACCACGGACGCGCTGCTGAAATTGTTCGACGCCACGCAGGTTTATTTCCAGGGCGAAAAGGTGGAAGCGCTGGTCTTCATCCTGCCGCTGGGCCTGTTGTCGCTGGTGTTCGGCGGCTGGCTGGTCACCGACGGCGGCAGCGGCTTCGCGCGCGGCGTCGCCATTCCCTTCCTGCTGATGGGCCTGGTGATGACCGCCGTCGGTGCAACGGTCGGCTTTCGCACGCCCGCGCAGGTGGCGGCGGTGGAAAGTGCTCTGCACAGCGATCCGCCGAGTGCGCGCGCCGCCGAGACCGCGCGCATGGCCAAGGTCAATGGCGCGTGGAAGATCTACCTTGTGATGTGGGCGGGCTTCGGCGTGACTGGCCTGGTGCTGCGCTTCGCCAGCCGCAGTGATTTTCTGCAGGGCCTGGGCATCGCGCTGGTGTTCTTTGCCGGTGTCGGCCTGTTGGTGGATGGCTTCGCCGAACGGCGTACGCATCCCTATACCGACGCGCTTTCGGCACTGGGTGCCGACCAACGGTGATACATATTTAACGACGGAGTCGGTTTGCCCGCGCCTGACGGGCAAACCGGCTTGCGCGGGACGCGGCGCCGCTGTGCGCCGTGAATCCCGGCAGCCCGCCGCTGGCGCCTACCGCCCTACGCTGACCATCAAACGCCGCGACGGCGGCCGAGACCCACGGCGCACAGCGCCACGCCAATCAGCGCGAGTGATGTCGGTTCGGGCACCAGGCGGGTATCTTTGATGTCGACGTTGGAAGCCGCCACTTCGCCGTTGTCGCCCACCTCACCGATGTAGAGGAACAGCCCCGCGGTCGACACGTTGGACGTCAGGTTGAAGCCGATGCTGCCACCGTCGCCGAGGCTGATGAAGCCGGCCGCGCCGGGAATCGCCGTGGTCGAATTGCCATCGAAGGCGCCGAGCGTCGCCACCGAGTCATCCAGCGTGTTGCCGAGCGGCCCGGTGCCGAACAGCTTGGCGTCCGCCGGTGCACGCTGTGCGCCCGGTGTGAATTGCACGCCGAGCGCGAAATCGAAGGCCGACAAGCCGACCAGGGCCGCAACGCACGCCGCGCCACCGGCGCTGCAGTCGGTGGTCGAGAGCTTGATGGAATCGAGATCGAAGCCGCTGAACTGTCCTACTGAACCGCCCAGGCCAAAACTGTTGTCGGAAATCTTGATCGATGCGATGGTGCCCAAGCCCAGTGCCGACAGGTCCGCCTGGGCATACGGCCGTTCCGGCCGGTGAGCCGCCGGTCAGGCCGGTGAGCTTGGTGAAGGACACGGGCACCGCGAAGGCGCTCGCCGAAGCCAGGGCCCTGCCAGCAGGAAGCCACCCAAGTACCGCTTGTTCATGTCTATCGCTCCGGATTGCACGTCGGCTGACGTTTTATGGAAAAGCCGGGCATAAAGCGCGCCAGGTTCTCAAACAGCGGTTTTTCCCACGAAATATGCCGAGCCCGGGCGACGCGCTCCGAGCCGCCGTAAAATTTGTTGACAATCGCCCTGCGTTGAAACGCCAACTGCTTGGCAACTCGGGCGCCGCCGCGCTCTGCGTTTGGAACATAAATGTCCACGGAACAAGCGCTTCAAGCACTCGGACGCAAATGTAAATTTCTTTGACGCGCGCCGGCCTGTGAAGCCTTGCAGCGTTTTTCACTCCCGTGCCGTGGCTCAGCAGGAAGATGCAGCGCTGCCGGACGCTGGTTTGCGTCCCGCATCAGGCGCCGCATACCATCCCTTTCGATCAGCAACGCCGGGGCGGAAATCATGAATTCACCAGCACAGGCAGGCGGCCCGCCGCCCTGGATCGATCCTTCCATGCAGGCCCACGTCGCGTGGCGCGACGATGACATCCTCATCGCGGTGCCGCCCAAGAGCGGCACCACCTGGACCATGAACATCGTCCACCAGCTATTGAGCGGCGGTGATGCGGACTTCGCCGACATCTATGCCGAGGTTCCGTGGATAGAGCTCGTCACCCGGCCCGGCATGCCGCGCCAGGAAATGCTCGAACGCGTGGCCGCCATGCCGCGCTCGCGTCCGCGCGCATTCAAGACCCACGGCGCGCCGCCGGTGCTGCCGTATATCGGCGCCGACGCCAGCCCGCGCGTGCGCTACGTGGTGGTGATGCGTAACCCCGAGGAAGCGCTGGTGTCGATGAAGCCCTTCCTCGAACAACACAGCGACGCCTTGTTCGGAAGCCTGGCAGATCCCGCGCGAGGCCATCGTGCACGCCGATTTCGGCGGCTTACTTCCAGGCGGTGGGCGCCAGTCTCAATCGCGGACTGTTCGCGTTTCTCGCCGCCTGGTGGCCGCTGCGACACGCGCGGAACGTGCTGTTCCTGCATTACAACGACATGAAGCGTGATCACGATGGCTCGCTGCGGCGCATCGCCGACTTCCTCGGCATCCGCCATGACGCCGCGGCGTGGGCGCGCATCCTCGAGTACACCTCGTTCGCGTGGATGAAAACGCACGACGTGAAGTTCGACGGCATGACCACCGAGATCCCACTGCTGAAACCCGGCGCCATGGTGCGCAAGGGCGCGGCCGGCGCCGCGCACGAAGACGGCATGACGCCGGCGCTGGCGGCCGAGGTGCGCGCGGTGGGGGAAAGCATCTGCAACGATGCGGACGCCATACGCTGGTTCTACGCAGGCGGTGCGCTGCCCTGAGCGTTAAAGCGCCTTCGCGCTGCGCGTCACGACCGTGGCACGACCCTCAGCGCCGCGCAGGCCGCGCCGTAGCCATTATCGATGTTGACGGTCACGATGCCGGATGCGCACGACGCCAGTATGGCGTTGAGCGCGGTGTGGCCGCCGGCCGCCACGCCGTAGCCGACCGAGGTCGGCACCGCGATGATGAGCCCGCCATGAAGACCGCCGATCACGCTCGGCAAGGCCGCGTCCATGCCGGCGGCGACGATCAGGACGGGCAGGCGCCTCAGTTCCTCGATTCGCTCCATGAGCCGCCACAGGCCCGCCACGCCCACATCGAACACCGACAGCGT
Organism: Pseudomonadota bacterium; assembly: GCA_016719885.1. NCBI lineage: Bacteria > Pseudomonadati > Pseudomonadota > Pseudomonadota bacterium. Next base: position 8,572 of record JADJYF010000028.1, read on the forward strand.
CGGCACACCACAATACGTCAGCGTGCGCAGCGCTTCACGCGCGACCGGCACATCGGAACTGCCGGCGGTCACGACTCCCACCACGGCATCGCCCACGGCGCGCGGCTGGCAGCGATAGAAAGCGGTGCGGGACAGCGGGTCGTAATCGAGACAGGCGCGATGGCGCGCATCCAGGGCCGCCGCATGCGCGGCTTCGAGGCGCGTCAGCAGACCGCCCTGCCCTGCCGCTTCGAGTCGATCGAGCACCGCGTCGATTTGCGCCACGCTCTTGTGCGCACAGAACATCGCCTCTTCGAAACCGAGACGCTCGCGACGCATGAGATCGAGCTTGATGTCTTCAGCGCTCATGGCGTGTCGCGCAGGAACGCGCTGCCGCGGCTGTAGGGTGCGAACGACACCGCGCCTTCGACTTCGTGGTCGCGGCCCAAGCGCGTTCGAGTTCGACACAGTTGCTCGCGTTCAGCGACGCCAAGCCCGGCGTGGGTATCGGCGTCCAGTTCGATGCTGATACCGGCGCGGCGCAGCCGGCAGCGCACGATGCGCGCCGACAGGCGTTCACGCACGAGGTTTTCCGCCGCATCGATGAAGCCCAATGCGGGAGCGACAATCCTGATGCCGGTCTCGACACGACTGGACAGGCACGGCGCGGCGGGCAGCTCGGCGATGTCGCCGAGCGCCAGCGTTGTGGCGATGGCGCGCAGCCCCGCCTTGCTGATGGCGGCTTCGACAAAAGGATGGCGCACACCGGCTTCGCGCGCCGCGTCGAGCCCGGGGCGGTAGTCGTCGAGATCGTCGAGGTTGGTGCCCGACACCATCTGTCCCGCCACCGCGCCCTTCAGCGCCGAGTACAAATTGGTTTTGCAGAAGTAGCAGCGATTGACCGGGTTATCGAGGTAACGCGCATCGTCGAATTCACCGGCGCCCAGCACCGTCAACTGCCAGCCTTCACGCGTCGCGAGTTCGCGCACGCGTTGCGTGGCGGCGGCGGGCACGGCCGGTGACACGGCATGCACCATGTGTGCGCGCTGGCCGAGTACGCGATGGGCGAGGGTCGCCAGCGTCAGGCTGTCGACACCGCCCGAGACCGCCACCACGCACGGCGCGCATGCCTCCAGCACCGCGGTGAGCCGGGCCATGGCATCGGTGGTGTCGATGACGGATTGTTCGCGTTCGATGGCGACGCTCATGGTGTGTGCTCCTCGCGCGACCATGCGGGCTGGTCGAGACTGCCTTCCACGCTGCGCCGCCGCTGCGCTTCGCGCGGGCATGGTCGCCGGCCTGCGCGATGTCGGCCATTTCGACCTGACCTTGGCGACGCCCCCGCGTCGCGCCCATTTGACCCGTGTGCCGTCTGCCGACGTGTGCGCTTTCGCGCACCAGCACGCGGCGTTCCGCGCGCTCGACGCGGACACCGAAGCGTGGTGGTTTCGCGGAAACAGCCGCGGCCACCGCTTCACTCCTGCCGCCGGGGTGGCGAGCACGCGTATGGCCGCCGCCTGCCGTCCGTGTTTGCGGTGACCGTGCCTTGCACGACATCGATGACACCACGCTCGGCACGCAGACGCTCGAGCCCGACCGCGGGATCTTCCGGTGTCTGGTCGTCCACCTCGAAACACAGCGGTGGTCACCTGGTCGATGCCGATGCCGTCCGCCGCGGCGACGTCCGCGAAGGCGAGCGCGCGCAGCACGTTGGGCAAGCCTTCGAATCTGCGGCTGCCGAAGCCATGGCCGCTCGCCTTCAACACGCGCGGCGTCATGCCGAGTCCCGCGCTCGGCGCCAGGTGACGCAGGATGGCCGCGCCGGTCGGCGTGATCCTTTCGCCGGCACGCCCGTCGTCGAAGCACGGCAAGCCTTCCAGCAGCAGGGCGGTGGCGGGCGCCGGCACCGGCAACAAGCCATGGGCGGTACGACGCGTCCGCTGCCGAGCGGCAGCGGACCGACTGAGCAACTGCGGATGTCGAGAGTGCATCGATCAACCATGCAGCGGCGACGATGTCGGCCACCGAGTCGAGCGCACCGACTTCGTGGAACGCCACGCTCTCGACCGGTTTGCCATGTACGCGCGCCTCGGCCTCGGCAAGCAAGGCGAAGATCCGGACAGCCCGTTCGCGTACCACGGAGGCGAGCGGCATGGCCTGCAAGCGAGCGCGGAGATCGCGCCAGTGAAGGTGGGCATGCCGATGCGTGACGGCGTGCGCCGCGCTTTCCCGCGCTCCTGGTGATGAGATGATGCGATGCCTGCCATGGTGGTCGCCGCGCTGGTGCGCGTGATCATGCAGCGGCGCGGCGAGATGGTGTCGTCCCCGGCGCCGGCCGGCAGGGTCACGACGAAACGGCTGCCGGACAGGACGCCGTCGTCGACATGCGCATGCTCGACCGCTACCGATGCATCGAGCCCGGCGGCGCGCGCCGCGGCGATGGCATCCGGCGCCAGATGCGGGGCCAGGTCCAGCAAGGCGGCGACAAACATGTCGCCGGCCACACCGCCGACCGGATCGAGATGCAGATGCACGGCGGGCGGCGCTCAGCCTTCGCGGTGTTGACGCGCGCCGCGTTACGCATGGCGCGACGCACGATGAGGCCGACGGCAATCGCCAGCATCACAGCGCCCATCACCACCAGGCGTTCACTGCCGATGGCGTGCAGCGCACGGTGCAGCGCGCCGTCGAGTGTGAGCCCGTCGTGCGCGTGGGCCAGCGCACTGTTGACGGCCAGGGTCAGAAAAAGCATGAAGCGTCGGGTCATGGTGCAGTCCTCGGGATGGTCTTTGAATAATCGCCTGGGTGAACTTACAGGGCCAGGGTCAGCGCTGCCGGCAAGGGCGACATCGGCGCGAGCCGGCTCGATGGCAGCTTCAACACCGCCAGGGCAGGTGCAGTTCAACATCGCGCAGCATCGCGCGCGGGCCACGAGGTCGTCGTGTTCGGCCTCACGCGCAGGGCGCTCGGCGCCGTCGGCGATGGTCTTGATGCGCACGTCCGGGCGCGCAGCTCAGCTCGCCGCGCTGCACGGTCACCGCCACGGTGGTGCGCGCAATGTCGAAACGATGGTGCTCGGCTTCGATGACACGATAACTGCAGCAGCCAAGCTCCGCGCCGAGCAGGCGCGCGGCTTCGCTTTCGAGCGCGGCCGGCACGTCGAGATACACAAGGTAGGCCGGCCGGTTCTTCTTGGTGATGCTCGGCACCACCTGCACATTGCGCGCGCCCAGCGCTTCGGCGCGCAGGATGAATTCGCCCATCAATTCGCCCGGCACGTCGTCGACCTGGGCCATCACCAGGCGCGCCCTTTTCTCATTGCAGCGCCATCATGTCCAGCGCGAGCGCGCGGCGCTTCGGCATTGACGTTGGAGCCGGGAATGCCCGGACGATACGAAGCCCGCGCTGCGCAGAGGAGGCCCGCCTCTTCCGGCGTGTGCAGGCCCATCGTTGCCGCCACCGCCGCCGGCACCGTGACATTGATGATGACATTCGAAGCCAGCAGGATCTCGCTCGCCAGCGGCACCACCATCGGCACCAGCGGCGCAAGGTCCGGGCGCTTGCCGAGCGCGACGTCGGGGATGACCTGGTCGGAATAGCGTTCCAGCCTGGTGGTCACGCCATCGATGGTGATCTCGGCATCGAGATGCGCGTCGAAAGCAAACCATTCACGCGCAAGCTTGCTGCCGCGCCGCGCGCCCGGGCCGATGTGGGTCAAACGCACCGCCACCTGCTTGCCGGACATGCGCGACAGGAAGGCGCTGACGCGCGTCTCAACGGTCTGCTTGCGCTCGGCATCGAGTTCACTGACGACCTCCGCGAGCGGCTTGCCCGCGGAGAGATCATCGTCATAGGCCTTGGCCGCAAGGTCGATAGACGGCGCGCGCACGCACGCCTTCCGAGGCCAGCACCATGGCGTTGGTCACCGCGCCGGCCTTCAACTGTTGGGCCTTCTTGGCGACGATGTTCATGGCAATCATCGAGGTCTCGAAGTCGAACGCGAAGCCGAAGCGTCGTTCGCGCAACTGCGTGGCCACCGACTGCGGCGTCGCGTCCGGTTCGAGCAGGCACTTCATGGCAATCACCGCGTCGGTACATTAACGTGGCCGAGCGGCGGATTCACCGGCCCGGCCGACGAACCGGCGATACCTCCCCGGAACACGCCCACGATCCCGTCGACGGCCACGATGCCGATCACCGACGGGCCGCCGATGTCTTTCAGGATGAGGCCGAGATCGCCGATCACCTGGCCGGTGTCGTATTCCTGACCGGTGATGCGCACCGTGAGCCTGGGCGGCAGGCCGGCGGTCTCGGCCGCGGTCTTGCCCGCCAGCCAGGCGGTGGTGACCTTCGCCGTGCGGGCCGTATTCCTCGGCGATGTCGGCGTCGGGTGGATGATTTCGAGGATTTGCCGCGGCGCCGAATACCCGCAGCGTTCAGCGCCTGCGGCTTCATGCCGGGCGCCCGCCATGCAATCCATCAGGCGGCCTTGGTGCCGATGCGCGCGCCGTTGGCCGCCATGGCCGGAAAGATGATGTCCTCGCCGAGACGCCCGTGGCCGACCAGCGGCCCGCCGGACACCACCATGTCGTAGCCGCTGATCGGCGACAGCTTGCCTTCCATCATCACGCCTGGTGGATGGCCATCACCGCCGCGAAGCCCGACACCTTGCTGTTCTTCTTGAAGTCGGATGGCGGCCACGCCCGAGCGGTCGACACCCGCCAGCATGCGCGCCGAGGCGCCGAGCTTGCGATTGCCGGCCGGAATGCCGACTCCGTGCCTTGGTGCCGGTGAGATACATCAACACCGCCGCGATCAGCGCCGGCGCTGGCGGGCGCCGCACCGGCCTGGCACCGCGGCGCTGATGGCCTTGGGCCGGATCTCCGTCGACCGGCTGGCTGGCGGCGTTTGCGAAGCGCAGCTTGTTGTCCATGCCGCGTTTCAGTTCGTGCACGATGACTTCGCGGCATTGATGACGGCGATGTTGAGCATGCCGTGACCGCTGAGCAGCGCATCGACCATGTCGCTGGTCAGCCAGTTGAGGCCCGCGGCGGCGCCGGTGGTCGCCGCCAGCAGTACCTGTTCGCGGCGAGTGGATTGTTCGTTCCGGGCTTGCTCCGTCATTCGCTTGGCGTATTCAATCGCGGACGCGGCACGCGACCCCGCATAACCGTCGTAAGCCTCGTTGAGGCGGGTGAACCATTGGCCGCTCGGGTGGTGGCGGTGAGCGGCGCGTGGCGCTGACGATGTCCAGCCATTTCAAGATCCCCGAACACCAGCGAAATCGGCGTAGGTCGGCTCCGGCACCGCCGATGAAGTCGTGGTGGGCCAACACCTCGTCGAAGATCCGCAAGGCTCGGCGGCGCGCGCGCCCCGGGTGCTCGTCGGCATGCACGTCTTCGAGGCTTGTGCATTGAACACGCTTCGCGGCTGGCGCGGAAATACGGCTGGCAGGCCGGACCAGGCAGGCGATAAGCCTGCAGCACACCGACGGGCACCGCGGCCGGGAACAGCACGCTGCCGCCACGCGGCGACCAGGCGTACGGCTTCGCCGCAAAGGCGACGGAAAGAGCAGCGGACGCTCGGGATAACGGCGGTCGAGATAGGCTGCGATCTCCCCAGCTGTTCGCCCACCCAGGTGTCGCCGTCGCGGATCACCGGCACCGAGAGTCGTGACCGGACGACGCCACGCGTCGCGCTTCGAGAAAGCGCCACGGGGACACCGAAACGCCAGGCCCTTTGTGCAAGAGCGCCGCGCACGCGCGCCAGCGAACCAGGCTGACAGGGCGCGGGACTGCGCCCGCGCAAGGTCATGGTAACTGGATGGTCACGCGCCGTCTCTCCCTGCGAACATCACCGGGCGCCTGGCAGAGCGGTGCGCTGCCACAGGCGTCGGCCCATGCTTCGCGTTTGGGCGCGTCGCGCCTGATGGGCTTTCGGCGAAAGTGACATATTCCGGGCGGTTTCGCCACTGCGCCTCGATTCACAGCTCGACCGGAATTCCCATGAACGCACCACCACCCCGCCCCCCAGCACCTCGCCCTGGTGTCCCTTCACCGGCGGCAACGCCTCGACCACCACCGCGCCGCTGGAAGTTTTCGATTACGCGGCGCGGCGCGCGGGCCCGACCACGCCGTTCGGGGATCTCGGTGGTCACCCGCGATGGCGGCGCCGCTCACCTGCGATGGACTGCGTGACCATCACGCCGGCTCGGTTCGATTGAAGACGTGCGTCCGGCTCGACGTGATTTTCTGGCCGGCGCCGCCAGCAATGTCGACGAAGTGATTTGGCGACGCGATGCCGGCATGCTCGACTTGGTTGGCAGGTGGCGCGCGCGCGCACATTTGCGATGGTGTGGCCTGATTTGCCGGCCTTGCTCGCCACGGTGGACTGCTGGACGGGCGCACGGTGGCCAGTGCACTGGAGCCTGGTCGACGAAGTGCGTCGACGCTTTCCGTCCGTCAGCGGTGGACGGCCGAACGCATGGTGGTGGAACCCAAGCATCTATTCCTGCTGCGGCGCCAGCGCGACGATCGATCTCGGCCGCCCTACCTGGGTCCATCAGCCTGTGCGGCCGCGATGCCCAGCTGGCCTGCGCACAATGGTTCCCTGGCCGATCTTCCGCGCGTGCGCCGCGGGTGCCAACCGCCGCTCATCCCGCGGACCTGCGCCTCGTCCGGCGCTGCTGCTGAGGAAAATGGAGAACTGGCTTGGTGGGACCGCTGTGAGCTGATCAACTTTGGGGGCAAGCTGGCGCAGAACTTTGGCATGAGTTGGCACCCTTCTATCGTCACTTCCAGGAAGCGTTGCCGTTTGGCGATCCGCCCAAGACGTACGTGCAGAGATGCGGCTTGGAACGCCGCCGACGATTACTCGAGAGCGATACTCGCTGGCGATCGACCAGGTTGCAAAGCGTGTCATTACGGCTATGACCCGGCGTCTTTCGCGGCTTCGTCCGAGCGTCACATGGGCTATTGACGCCATCAGCGCCACCGCGAGCTTTCGTACGCGACCCTTGACTGCCAACAAGGCCGCGCCCAACAGCGTGGCAAGTGAGGCGGGCAGAACGCCAACTTCAGTGCACAGGCTCCGCAGCGAGCGCGGTGCGTACATGCCGAGACCGAACACCGTGTGCGCGGCCGCCGATTTCGGCGAGTGAGCTGCGCGCCTCGGCGTTCCGCGAACCCGCGATGCCGAGGCCCAGGCCTGCATCATCACGGAATAGGGGCGGGGCCAGCAGCGCGAGGGCCAGCGCCGCCACCGGCCCGAACGGCGACGGGGATTGCAGCTACACGCGGGTGCCGGCGGTGGCGATCCGGGCAGGCCACAGGGCCACGCCGATGGCGTAGTGAAACGCCCAACCGACAACCGCAATTCGTGGTCGACGGGTTCGGCTATGCCGCGATGGCATCGTCATGAATCGCCCGTGCGGCATGAAGACCCAGCCAGCGCCCGACCATGGCCCAGTTCGTGCCCGGCGCGGCCCGCTTGACTTTCAGCACCACGGCCCACAGATCGAGCGCCACCGTACCGCCGATGCCGATGCACGCCGCCTTGAGCACGGATACGAATTCGAACGTCATGATTGCAGCCCGTGGCGCGTCGCTGACATGGCGCGGCATCTTGTCACGGCAAGGCCATGGCGATGATCAAGGCATCGTCCGTGCGCG
>JADJYF010000029.1 GCA_016719885.1 Pseudomonadota bacterium
GAGCGCGATGAAGTTGCCGCCCATGTCACCGCCGAACGTCACGCCGCCGGCGGTGGGCGTGAGTCCCGCCACCACCGGCGCCTCGGCATGGTATTGCCAGCGCAGCGCGCCGCTGTCGGGGTCCACCGCGCTGATCCAGCCGCTGCGCTTGTCATCCCAGATCCAGCTGCCGGCGACCAGGAATTTGCCTGGCTGGAAATCGACCTTGTCGGACTTGATGACAGCACACCAGTCGACCGCGCCCACCACCAGCTGGCGGGTTTTCACGTCGAATGCCGGGCCATTCCATTCGACGCCGCCGACCGGCCCCGGACAGGTGTGCACGCCGTCGGCGGTCGGCGCCTTGGTCGGTTTCTCGATGGTGGTGACGGCGGTCTTGAACACGCGCTTGTGGGTTTCGCGATTGACCGCGTAAAGGTGGCCGTCCTTGCTGCCGAAAGCCACCATCGCATCGCCCTTGCTGTTCCAGTACAGCATCGGCGCGGCGCCGAGATCGAGATCGAGGCCATCGTTGGACTCCATCTGGTGCCACCATTTCAGCGTGCCGGTGCGCGCGTCCAGCACCACCATGCTGTTGGTGAAGAGGTTCTCGCCGGGGCGATGACTCGGCACGAAGTCGGGCGCCGGATTGCCGACCGGCACGAATACTTCACCGGCCGCCATGTCGAGCGTGTAAGTGGTCCAGCTGCCGCCGCCGCCATAGCGCGCGCTGTCGGCCGCCTGCCAGGTTTCGGCGCCGAGTTCCTTGCCGCGCGGGATGGTGTTGAAGCGCCACAGCTCGTGGCCGCTGAGCTGGTCGTAGGCCATCACGCGTCCGCGTATGCCCCAATCGCTGCCGGCCGCGCCGATGATCAAGGTGCCCTGCCAGATGGCCGGCACGGAGCTGAAGAATTCGCCCTGGCCCGGGTCGCCCACCTGTTGTTGCCACAGCGTCTTGCCGCTGGCGGCATCGATGGCCAGCAGGCGCGCATCGGGCGTACCGCGAAACAGCTTGCCGTTGGCATAGGCCACGCCGCGGTTGATCTGAAAGACGTCCTGCTCCTGCGGATGGTAGACGTGACGCCAGCGCAGCACGCAGCTGCGCGCATCGATGGCGAGGGTATCGTGGGCATTACTCAGGTAGAGGGTGCCGTCGAGTTCGACGAGTCCGGCCTGGAAGGTGCCCGAGTCATCCACCTTGATTCGGCAGATTTCCTTCAGCTGGCTGACATTGGCGGTGTTGATCTGATCGAGCGGCGAATAGCGCTGGCCATTGGCGGTGTTGTTGTAGGCCGGCCAGTGGCTGTCGGCGATGCCCTCGGCCCGCACCGCTGTCGCCAGCAGGCCAGCGCACACCATTCCCATCGCACCCGCGACACGCCGCGTGGACCTGCCGATGTCAGCCATGAATCTCCCCTCCCCGTTTGCAAAGACCGACGTTGAAACTAGCACGGCGCGTCGCGCCGATGCATGCCTGTCGACTCGCATTGCCACTTCCACGCATGCAGCCCACGCAAGCGTTCGATACCGCGCTCGACATCACCTCGGTCAAAAAGCCCGGGCCATTGCAGCGCCAAGGTTGCCCAGGAATTGCCGTACTGGCTGCGTAGCCATGCGGTCAGGATCACACGCACGCATCGCCTGCGGCATACACATGCGAATCTATCGCATCACATTGTCGGCAGGCGGGCCTTGCGTGGATCAGCGGACGCATGCGCGTGACCGATCTTGAACCCTGCGTTGGCAATGCCCCGGGTAGCGTCATGCCGCGCACGCCCCGTATAGTTCGAAGCGGGCAGGACCGAGCCTGGGATCATTGCGACGAGGGAAGCAGAATGGATGCGGATGCGAAGGGATCAGCAACACCCCGCAGAAAAAAACCCCGTGTACCGAGTCGACAGGCAGCCCCGCAACGCGGCGCCGCGGAGCTCGACATCTCCGCCCTCGAGCGCCGGCAAGCGGACGCCGTTGAAGAACCGACAAGCACGCCCGGCATCGTAGGCATAGGTGCATCCGCCGGAGGACTCGAGGCCCTGCGCACCTTCGTCGCCCACCTTCCCGTGCAATCGACGCTCGCCTACGTCATCGCCCAACATCTCTCGCCCACGCATCAAAGCATGCTGGTGCCCTTGCTCGCGCGTGAAACCAGGCTGCAGGTGCAGGAGGTGCGCGACGGCGAACGGCCGCGCGCCAATGTCGTCTACATCACGCCGGCAGGCTGGAACATCGCCTTGCGCGATCACACGCTGCATCTCACCGCGGCGACCGCACCAGGCACGCCCAAGCCGTCGGTCGACCAGTTCTTCGCCTCGCTCGCCGAAGACCTCGGCGAAGCGGCGCTGGCGGTGGTGTTGTCCGGCACCGGCTCCGACGGCGCGCGCGGCATGCGCGCGATACGCGCCGCCGGTGGCAGCACCTTCGCGCAGGACGAAGGCAGCGCCAAGTACAACGGCATGCCACGCGCCGCCGTCGAGTCCGGCTGCGTGGACTACGTACTGCCGCCCGACGCCATCGCGCGCCAGCTCGAGGCCGTCGCGCGGCTGGCGCCCGCCAGCGACCGGGACCTCGGCGGTGATGCCGGCGCCGACCTGTTGGAGCGCATCTTCAAGCTGGTGCACAGCCAGACCGGCATCGACTTTCACCATTACAAGGAAACCACCGTCGGTCGCCGCATCCGTCGCCGCATGGCGGCCACCGCCTGCGGCACGGAACAGGACTACCTCGCACTGCTATCGCGGCAACCCGAGGAGGTCCAGCGCCTGTCCCGGGAGATCCTGATATCCGTCACCTCGTTCTTTCGCGAGTCGTCGGCCTTCGACGCACTGCGCCTGGTGATCGACGAGATCGTGAGCGGCAAGCCCGACAACGATGACATCCGCGTGTGGATTGCCGGCTGTGCGACCGGCGAGGAAGCCTACTCGGTCGCCATGTTGTTCATGGAGGCCATCAAGCGCGATCAGCGTCGCCTGCGCCTGCAGGTGTTCGCGACCGACATCGACGCCGCCGCGCTTGCCAGGGCGCGGCGCGGCGTGTTCCCGCGCGAGGAACTGGTGAGCGTGCCGGAAGATCACGGGCGTGGCTACTTCACGCGCAGCGGCGACTTCGTGCAGGTCACCAAGTCACTGCGCGAAGCGGTGTTGTTCTCGGCCCACGACCTGCTGCGCGACCCGCCTTTCCTGCGCCTCGATTTGCTGACCTGCCGCAATGTACTGATCTATTTCAAGCCCGACGTCCAGAGCCGCATGTTGCGCAGCTTCCATGGCGCCTTGCGCAGCGGCGGGCGCCTGTTCCTCGGACGCTCCGAGACCACTCACCAACAGGACCACCTGTTCGCGGCCATCGACGACCAGGCGCGCATCTTCGCGCGCCTCGACCAGGCGGCCACGGCCGGCGCCGAACGCGCGCGCTCCGTCGCACCGCGCGTGCGCAGCGAACGGCCGCTGACACGCGCGCGACGCCCGCTCGCCGAGCGTGTTCTGCAGTCGCTGCACCAGTACCTGCTGCCCGCCGCGGTGGTGGTCGATGAAGGCTTGAACCTGCAGCACGTGTTCGGCGACGTCACCGAATTCGTCGCCCTGCAACCCGGCACCCCGAACCTGAATCTCTATTCGCTGGCCGCGCCGAACCTGCGCGCGGAGATCCGCTCGATGGTGATGAAAGCCCAGCGCACGCCGCAAAAACCGCTCAGCCACGTCGTGCTCCAGCGTGCCAATGATCGCGCGGTACGGATCGGCGTGGCCGTGTTGCCGCGCGAAGAGAACGAGCCGACCCTGTACCTGGTCAGCCTGCAGTTCATCGACAAACCGCGTCGCGCCAATGGCGCCGCGAGCGCTGGCAACTCGCCGGAGTACCAGCACCAGCTGCGCGCACTGGAAGACCAGCTGTCGGCCACGCGCGAGCACCTGCATTCCGTCATCGAAGAGCTCGAAAACAGCAACGAGGAATTGCAGTCCCTCAACGAGGAGCTGTCGTCGGCCAACGAAGAGCTGCAGTCGACCAACGAGGAGATGGAGACCTCCAACGAAGAACTGCAGTCGACCAACGAAGAGCTCACCACCGTCAACGAGGAGCTCGAGACCAAGACCCATGAATTGATTCGTCTGAACAGCGACCTGCGCAACGTCAAGGACAGCCTGCGCTATCCGCTGGTGGTGCTCGATGAATTCCTGCGCGTGACGCTCTACAACCCGCCCGCCATGCGGCTTTTCGACCTCACACCCGCCAGCCTCGGTGAAAGCCTGTTTTCGCTGCCGTCGAGTCTCGACCTCGGCGATCTGAGGGTTCGCCTCGAAGCGGTGATTGCCACCGGCACCACCTACGCTCGCCAATTCAGCGGCGACGTCTGCCACCTGCTGCAGGTCGATCCCTATATCGACGAAGCCAATCACCGCAAGGGCGTGGTGCTGACCTTCGTCGACAACACCGGTATCAAGCGCGCCGAGGCCAGCCTCGAACGCCTGGCGGCGCAGATCGAAGCTTCCGAACGCTTCACGCGCTCGACCATCGATGCACTGCCGATGCAGATCTGCGTGGTGGATGACGGCGGTGCAATCGTGACCGTCAACCGCGCCTGGGACGACTTCATCAATGGCAACGCCGGACTGCAGCGTCATTGTGGCGTGGGCAGCAACTACCTCGAGGTGTGCGAGCGTGCGCGCCACGCGGGCGACGCCCTGGCCGGGCAATTCCTCGAAGGCCTGCGCGAGGTGATGGACGGACACCGTGAGACCTTCGCGCTCGAATATCCCTGCCATGGACCCGACGCGATGCGCTGGTTCGAAGCGACCTGCTCACGCTTTCAGGGGGACGGCCCGCGCTACGTGGTGGTTGCCCACGAAGACATCACCCAGCGCAAGTCGCGCGAGCACCTGGTCGACCTGCAGGCCCGCGCCCTCGACAGCAGCAGCAACGGCATCGTCATCACCGAGGCGCGCGACGGCAACTATCCGCTGATATTCGTCAATCGCGCCTTCGAAGACATCACCGGCTACGGTCGCGACGAAGTGCTGGGCCAGGACCTGCGCTTCCTGCAGGGCAGCGACACCGTGCAACCCAACCTCACGCGCGTGCGCAGCGCGCTGCTCGCGCACCACGAGGAGCGCACGCTGTTGCGCAACTATCGCAAGGATGGCTCGATGTTCTGGAATGAGCTGTCGATCTACCCGATTGTCGACGCCGACGATAAACCGCGCTACTTCGTCGGCGTGCAACGCGACCTGACGGCGCGGGTGGCGGGCGAGGAAGCCTTGCGCGCCGCGCGCGAACGCGAGCGCCTGGCCCTGTCGTTCGCCGGCATCGGCATGTTCTCGTGGGACGTGCGCGGCGGTCATATCGATGCCAGCGAGATCATGCTGCGCCTGCTGGGCCGGGCCGGCCTTGCCGGCAACCTCGAACAGGACAGTTTTCGCGGTCTCGTCCATGAAGCCGACCGGCCGCTGTTCGACGATGCCGTGCGCCTGTGCCTGGCCGGCCACGAGTCGCTGGACATCGAGTACTGCATCCTGTGGTCCGACGACAGCACCCGCTGGCTGCACACCAAGGGCGATGTGGAGAACGGCGCGAGCGGCCTGCCCGAACGCATGCTGTGCCTGAGCCAGGACATCACGCAACGCAAGGAGTCCGATGAGCGCGTGCGCTTCATAGCTCATCACGACGCCCTGACCGGCCTGCCCAATCGCACCCTGCTGCGTGACCGTCTGCAGCAGGCGCTCAACACCGCACGGCGCCAGCGCACCAAGGTGGCGGTGGCGTTCGTCGACCTGGACCACTTCAAACACATCAATGATTCGCTCGGCCACCACGTGGGCGATCTCATCCTGCAGGCGGTGGGCAACCGTCTGCGCGCCATCACGCGTGACAGCGACACCATCTGTCGTCACAGTGGCGACGAATACATCGTGCTGTTACCGAACGTGCACGATTCAGGCGAAGTGGCGCACGTGGCCGAGAAGATCGTCGAAGCCTTGTCGCAGCCCTACCCGGTCGGCAGTGATGAGCTGATAGTCACACCCAGCGTGGGCTTGAGCCTGTATCCCGATGATGGCGACACCGTCGACACCCTGATCCGCAATGCCGACGCGGCGATGTACCACGCCAAGGGCAGCGGCAGGCGCACTTTCCAGTTTTTCCTGCCGGCCATGAACGAAAAGGAGCAGAACCGGCTGCTCGTCACCACCGAACTGCGGCGCGCGCTGGAGCGCGGTGAACTGCGGGTGCATTACCAGCCGCAGATAGCCATCGGCGACGGCCACCTGGTCGGTATCGAGGCGCTGGTGCGCTGGCAGCACCCCGAGCGCGGCCTGGTCTACCCCGCCGCGTTCATCCCCATCGCGGAGGATTACGAACTGGTGATGCTGCTTGGCGAGTGGGTGCTGCGCGAGGCCTGCCAGCAGGCGCACGACTGGTACCGGCGCGGCTTGCCGATGGCGCCGATGGCGGTCAACTTCTCCGCCGTGCAGTTTCGACAGCGCAACATCATCGCCAAGGTCGCGCAGGTCTTGTCCGATTCCGGCCTGCCAGCCGAGCTGCTCGAGATCGAACTGACCGAGAGCGCCATCATGCACAGCGGCAGCGACACCACCGAAGTGCTCGACAATCTCCGGCGTCTCGGCATTCGTCTGGCCATCGACGACTTCGGCACGGGTTACTCGAGCTTGCAGCACCTGCGGCACTTCTCCATCGACAAGCTCAAAATCGACCGCAGCTTCATCGCCGATTTGCCGCGCGACGACAACGCCGCGGCCATCGTGCGCGCGATGGTCATGCTCGGTCGCAGTCTTGGCCTCGAAGTGGTGGCCGAAGGCGTCGAGACCCGCCAGCAATGGGAGTTCCTGCGCACGCTCGAATGCGGGTCCTTCCAGGGCTTCTACCAGACCGCGCCGCTGGACGCGCCGAGCTTCGAGGTCATGTTGCGCGGGCTGCCGCCGCGAGCTTGAGATGCGCGCGGGATGAGCTCCCGAATGACGCCGCCGCCGGCTTGCTGGTGGCGGCGGCGTAGCGAGAGCCGGGTTTCAGACCGCCGCGTCGAAGTAGCCGCTCAGTTCGGCGAAGCGACCGTCGGCCGCGAGGCGCACGACGTCGATGCCGGTCATCACCGTCGCGCCCCCGGCATCACTCAAGGCCCAGGAAAAACGCAGACGATCGTGATGCTGGTCGACCGCGCCGGTGCGCGCAATGCGATGTCCGGGGAACTGCGCGCGGATGTTCTTGACGTGTTGTTCGATGGCGTCGTGACCCCGTACGTCGGCGATGGGGTCTGTCGATTGCGCATCGCTCGTCCATACGCGCTCGACCAGCGCGCGACGCTCGACGGCATCCTCCACGTTCCACATGTCGATGTAGTCTTCAACGGTGCCGTGGGTGTGGGTAGCTTGGTCCATGGTGTTCTCCAGTACTGCAACAGGCAGTGGCGACACCTTAGGCAAGACGCACCGGCGGATCGAATACCTGCCAGGTAATGAAGTCGTCAGTCGCCGACCGCGCCACGCGGCGGCGGACCAGCCTGCCGCAGGGCGGCCTGCTCGTCTTCCGTGAACAGCCGCGAACGGATCAGGAAGCGCACACCATGCGGCGACTCCAGCGAGAAGCCGCTGCCTCGGCCCACCACCACGTCCAGCATCAGCCGAGTGTGCTGCCACACTTCGAATTGCGGGCCGCTGATATAGAACGGGGTGTCGGCGACGGACCCCAGGTAGACGTCGCGCGCGCCGACCCGAAACTCACCGCGTGGGTAGCACATCGGCGCGCTGCCGTCGCAGCAGCCACCCGACTGGTGGAACATCAGCGGTCCGTGGGCCAACTGCAACGCCTCGATCAGCGCCACCGCCGCGGCGGTGGCGTCGACCCGCGCGACGCCCTGGTGCTGAATGTCGTCAGCCATCGCCACGCGCACGGACTCAGAAGAAGCCCAGCGCCTTCGGGCTGTAGCTGACCAGCAGGTTCTTGGTCTGCTGGTAGTGCTCGAGCATCATCTTGTGGGTTTCACGACCGATGCCGGACTGCTTGTAGCCACCGAAAGCGGCGTGCGCGGGATACAGGTGATAGCAGTTCGTCCATACGCGGCCGGCCTGGATGCCGCGGCCCATGCGATAGGCGCGATTGCCGTCGCGCGACCACACCGCCGCGCCGAGGCCGTAGAGCGTGTCGTTGGCGATGGCCAGCGCTTCCTCCTCGGTCTTGAACGTCGTCACGGCGAGGACCGGCCCGAAGATCTCCTCCTGGAAGATGCGCATCTTGTTGTGGCCTTCGAACACCGTCGGCTGCACGTAGAAGCCGTTCTCGCAGCCCTTCACCGTGGCGCGCTCGCCGCCGATGCGCAGCTTGGCCTGTTCCTGCTTGCCGATCGCGATGTAGGAGAGAATCTTCTCCAGCTGATCGTTCGAGGCCTGTGCGCCGACCATGGTCTCGATGGCGAGCGGATTGCCCTGGCGCACCTTGGCCACGCGCGCGATGGCGCGTTCCATGAACTTGTCGTAGATCGATTCGTGCACGATGGCGCGCGACGGACAGGTACACACTTCGCCCTGGTTGAGACAAAACATGGTGAAGCCTTCCAGCGCCTTGTCGAGAAAGTCATCGTCTTCGGCCATGACGTCGGCGAAGAAGATGTTGGGCGACTTGCCGCCGAGTTCGAGCGTGACCGGAATGATGTTCTCCGACGCGTACTGCATGATGAGGCGGCCGGTGGTGGTTTCACCGGTGAACGCCACCTTGTTGATGCGCGGGCTGCTGGCGAGCGGCTTGCCGGCCTCGACGCCGAAGCCGTTGACCACGTTCAAGGTGCCGGGCGGCAACAGGTCGCCGATGAGTTCGACCAGCACCATGATGCTCATGGGCGTCTGCTCGGCCGGCTTCAACACCACGCAGTTGCCGGCGGCGAGCGCCGGCGCGAGTTTCCAAATCGCCATCAGCAGCGGGAAGTTCCACGGAATGATCTGACCGACCACGCCCAGCGGCTCATGGAAATGGTAGGCGACGGTGGTCTCGTCGATCTGCGAGAGCGCGCCTTCTTGCGCGCGTATGCAGGCCGCGAAGTAACGCAGGTGATCGATGGCCAGCGGCACGTCGGCGGCGAGCGTCTCGCGAATTGGCTTGCCATTGTCGACGGTCTCGGCAAGCGCGAGGTGCGCGAGGTTCTGTTCCATGCGATCAGCGATGGCCAGCAGCTTGGCGGCGCGTTCGGCGGGCGCGGTCTTGCCCCACGCGGCCTTGGCGGCATGGGCGGCATCGAGCGCCTTGTCGATGTCCTCGGCGGTGGAACGCGCCACCTGGCAGATCACCTCACCACTGATGGGCGTGGTGTTCTCGAAATACTGGCCCTTGACCGGCGCCAGCCACTGGCCGCCGATGTAGTTGTCGTAGCGGCTGCGGATGTTGATGTGCTCGCCGGTCGCGGCCAGCGCGCTCAAGGGATTGAGATTGACTTTCTGATCCATTTCGACCTCCGGGGATGATTCGTCCAAGTGGCCGTCGGCACTCGCCGACAGCGGATATTCAATGCACTGTCGGCTTGCCCGCGCCCTGGCGATGGCCGCCCACGGCCGCCGCCTCGCATACCGATGACAATCGCTCGACCCAGATCGCGTGGGCGGCGGCGAGGCTGGCCAGCACCGCCGGTTCACGCGGCAGATCGGGGTGATCACGCAGTTGGCGCAGCAGCGTCAAGAGGGTGCGGATATGCGCCTCCTCGCTGCTTGCCGCGCACTGCGCCATGAGCCGGATGACCGCCGCCATGAGGGTCGCGGTGGCGGGTCTGTCATTGTCTGCGCGGGGCTCGGGCGGCATAATGGCCTCGTCTATTCATGCACCCGAAAAACATCTTCTTCGTCGGGTTTTCGGCGATGTTAGCCGCCCGCCCCCGCCAGGAAATATGTAGCACCGTGCCGCTAGAGATTGACCGCCAGCGTGAGCACATTGGCGGTATGCACACGGCATCCAGCCGTTCACATCCCAAGGAGTCAGTAATGCAGAGTTGCCTTTCTTTCTACATCAATGGTGCGTGGGTCGCGCCGAGCGCCCCGCAGCCATTAGACGTCATCAATCCCGCCACCGAACAAGTCGTCGGCCAGATCATGCTGGGCAATGCCCAGGACGTGAACAAGGCCGTTGCCGCCGCCAAGGCCGCCTTCCCGGCCTATGCGCGTACCAGTGTCGACGAGCGCGTGGCGCTCCTGGAAAAGATTGGCGCGGCCTACAAGGAACGTTATGCCGAATGGTCGAGACCATTTCGAGCGAAATGGGTGCGCCGATCTGGCTGTGCAAGGCCGCGCAGGCCGCCATGGGTCCGGCCCATCTCAACACCGCCATCGAAGTGCTGAAGAACTACGTGTTCGAGGAAAAGCGCGGCAACATCACGCTGCGTCGCGAGCCGGTGGGCGTGTGCGGTTTCATCACGCCGTGGAACTGGCCGATCAACCAGATCGCCTGCAAGGTGCTGCCGGCACTCGCCGCCGGTTGCACGATGGTGCTGAAGCCATCTGAAGTGGCGCCGCTCAACGCCGCGATCTTCGCTGAAGTGCTGCATGCCGCCGGCGTGCCGGCCGGCGTGTTCAATCTCGTCAACGGCGACGGCCCTGGTGTCGGCACGCCACTGTCCTCGCATCCCGATGTCGACATGGTGTCCTTCACCGGCTCGACCCGCGCCGGCATCCTGGTGGCCAAGGCCGCCGCCGATACCGTCAAGCGCGTCGCCCAGGAACTCGGCGGCAAGTCGGCCAACATCATTCTCGACGACGCCGACCTCAAGACCGCGGTCGCCGGTGGCGTGCAGGGCATGATGATGAACTCCGGTCAGTCGTGTAATGCGCCGAGCCGCATGCTGGTGCCGGCCAAGCTGCATGACCAGTGCGTGGCCATTGCCAAGGAAGCGGTGGCCAACGTCAACGTCGGCGATCCGAAGATGAAGGACTCCACCATCGGCCCGGTGGTGAGCAAGGTCCAGTTCGACAAGATCCAGAGCCTCATCAAGAAGGGCATCGAGGAAGGCGCGACCCTGGTCGCCGGTGGCCCCGGCCTGCCGGAAGGCATCAGCGCCGGCTACTTCGTCAAGCCGACCATCTTCGCCAACGTCAACAACGACATGACCATCGCGCGCGAAGAGATCTTCGGGCCGGTGCTGTGCATGATGCCGTACAAGGACGATGCCGAGGCGGTCGCGATCGCCAACGACACGGTCTACGGCCTGTCCGGCTACGTGTCCGGCGGCGATGCCAAGCGCGTCGCCGAAGTCGCCAACCAGCTGCGTTGCGGCAACGTGCACGTCAACGGCGCCGGTCTCGACTTCCACGCGCCTTTCGGCGGCTACAAGCAGTCGGGCAACGGTCGCGAATGGGGTGAGTTCGGCTTCGAGGAATTCCTCGAGGTCAAGGCGGTGATGAACACCGCCGCCGCCTGAGGCCAAGCGCCACCTGCAAGGCGTCGTCGCGCGAGCGGCGACGCCTTTTTCATGCACGCAATTCCCGCCCCGCGCCCAAGTGGGTATGCTCTGCGCGCCTAGCGCCGTCAGCGGCGAGGCGCGGCTGGTCGCTTCACTGGCCGCCTTGGCTTACGCATGGGAGTCGCGTGTGCAGAATATCGATGCCGACCGGCTCTACGCGCGGGTCACCTGGCGCCTGGTGCCGTTCCTGTTCCTTTGCTACATCTGCGCCTATCTCGATCGCGTCAACGTCGGTTTCGCCAAGCTCGCGATGCTGGACCAGCTCGGTTTCAGCGAGACCGTCTATGGCCTCGGCGCCGGCATCTTTTTCCTCGGCTACTTCCTGTTCGAGATCCCGAGCAATATCGGCCTGCATCGCTACGGCGCGCGCCGCACCATCGCACGCATCATGGTGGCCTGGGGCCTGTTGTCGGCCGCCACGCTGTGGGTGACGACGCCGCTGCAGTTCTACGTGGTGCGCTTCCTGCTCGGCGCCGCCGAGGCCGGCTTCTTTCCCGGCATCATCCTCTACCTCACCTACTGGTTTCCCGCCGCGCGGCGCGGCCAGGTGACGGCGCTGTTCGCGACCGCCGTGCCGGTGGCGACCGTGATCGGCGCGCCGCTGTCCGGCTACGTGCTGCAGCACTTCGACGGCGTGCGCGGCTGGCATGGCTGGCAGTGGCTGTTCTTCATCGAAGCGCTGCCATCCATCGCCTGCGGCTGCGCGGCCTGGTGGTGCCTGGCCGACAGCAGTCGTGACGCACGCTGGCTTAGCGCCGAGGAGCAGGCCTATATCGCCGCCGACCTCGCACGCGACAACGCCGGCATTGCCCACATGGGCATCGCCGAAGGCCTGCGCATGCCGCGCGTGTGGGCGATGGCGGCGGTGTATTTCTGCTTCGTGATGGGCCTGTATGGACTCAATTTCTGGTTGCCCAGCATCGTCAGGGATCTCGGCTACGCCAAGCCCGTCGACATCGGCCTGATTTCCGCCATTCCCTTCGGCGCGGCGTGCGTGGCCATGCTGCTGGTGGCGCGCCACGCCGATGCCAGCGGCGAGCGGCGTTGGCATACGGTGGTGCCGGCGGTGCTCGGCGGCGCCGGCCTGCTCGCCAGCGCGGTCATGGCCAGCACACCGCTATGGGCGGTCGCCGCTCTCACGCTCGGTGCCTGCGGCGTGCTCGCCGCCATCGTGCAGACCTGGTCGCTGACCACCGCCATGATCGGCGGCGGCGCGGCGGCGTCCGGCATCGCACTGATCAATTCCTTCGGCAACCTGTCGGGCTTTGTCGGCCCCTATGCCATCGGCTGGCTGAAGGACAGCACCGGCAGCACCGCCGCCGGCGTCACCCTGCTGGCGGTGTCGATGTTCATCGGCGCGATGCTGGTGGCACGCGTGAGCACAACGGCATCGAGCGCGACGCAGCGTGGCTGACGGCCGCCGGGCTCAGCGGCGCCTGCGCGCCACCACGCCCACCGCCATCGCGCCGAACAGCCACGCCATGCCGGGCACCGGCACCGGTGAGGCCTGCCATGCCAGCGTGCCCAGCACGCTGTTGCCAAGGCTGTCGGCCATGCCACCGCCCGCGGCGATGGTGTAGTCACCGGCGCCCAAGGCGAAGTTGAGTAGTCGCACGCTGTTGCCACCGGCGGGCGCGACGTGGGTCAGGTAGCGAATCACGCTCCATGAGCCGTCGGCCGCGGCGGCCGCCAGGGCGGCCGCGTTGCACGTGCCGCCTGCCTCGCTCAGGCAGTGCACGTCGGCATCGGCATTGGCCATGCTCCAGTCGCCGAGCGCGTTGAACTGCCCGTCGAAATTCGCGTTCGCGGTATCGCGAAACGGCGAGACATCGCCCTCGGCGTCCACCGCCACGCCATCGTCGGCCAGCGACGCATCCTTCACCACGTGGGGCAAGGGCGAGATCACGAGATGCGACGGGTTGGCGGGGTCGATGCGCGTGTTGTCGTGTGCCTCGCCCGGCAGCAGGCCCGCATACAGGGAGAACGCGGGGTTGAGCAGGCCCGTTTCGTCGGTGTCACTGAAAGTGATGCTGACCATGGCCGCGCCGTCGAGGTGGAACTTGAAGAACACGCCGCCCGCAAGGTCATGACTGTCGCCAAGTCCAGGCTGCGTGCCGGCAAACCAACCGCTGTCGTTGAACAACTCCTGGCCAAAGGAGGCGCCGTCGGCATCAACGAACAGGTTGGCGCTGAGATCAAAATAATCGACATGCGCGACGGCTGGAGCGGCCATCGCCAGCAAGCTGGTGGCGAGCAATGCCCTGGAAGCGTGTTTCAACATGTCCCGCGCTCCTTCAGACCTTGCTCGCGCGGCGGCGCGTCACCGCGCCCACCGCCGCGAGCGCCGAACCAAACAGCCACGCCGCGGCCGGCACCGGCACCGGCGCCGCCGCGGTGTAGGACCGGGTGGTGACGGTATAGGCCAGCGCCGAACCTTCGACACCGCCGTGCGCACCGATCACCAGCGTGTAGAAACCGGCCAGGCCATCGTTCAAACCGCCTTCCAGGGCATCGGTCTTCTTCCACTCGTTGAAGTTGATGAGCAGCGTGAACTTGAGTTCGTCGGCGGCGCTGGTCTGATGGGCCATCCACAGCGGGGCGAAACCGTTGACGCCGCCGCTGCCGAGCGTCGAACCCTGCACACCGTTGGCGCTCGGATCGAAGGCCGCCGTGCGGCTCGAAGTCAGCGATTCGTCGGCACCGCGATACAGCGCGACATCCAGCAAGGCATTGACGTCGTTCTCGGCGTCATAGGCGCTGTCACGCTTGATGCTGATGTCGATTTGATAAATCTGGCCAAGCGCGGCACCGGCGGTGGTGACGTTCTGCGCATCGTTGTTGGTGCCCGTGCTGGCATGGATGAGGTTGTAGTCGAGGCCGCCGGCAATGCTGCCGACCTGCCAGGAATTGCCCCCGACGGCGAAATACGGATGGCTGGCGCCGATGTCGGGCACCAGCGAACCCCAAGTCGCGGACGCATCCTGAATCGCGTAGGCGCGCCACAGGCTGGCCGGCGTGGTGGCGTTCACACCGGTGGTACCGGTACGCGTGGTGGTACCGGCCGCCGTGCTGTCGTGGTGACCGAGATAGAGGTTATAGGGCAAGGTGCCGACGTAATCGGTCGGCAGGCCACCGGTGCCAGGGATGTTGGCGTTGCCCGCGCCGTTGACGCGGCCGCCGACGCCTACCGGTCCATAGCCGCCAGTGTTCGACACGCCGTCGGTGTTGTTGACGCTGTTGGCGATACCGGTATTGACGCCGGTCAGATTGTAGGTCTGGTGGGAGGACGCCGCCTGACTGAACAGCGTCAGCGCACCCACGACCGCAACAATACCGGCTCCATGCTGGTTGTAAAACATGAACGAGACCCTCCAAGGTCGAGATTGTTTGTTCGGAATTCATTTCATCGCCGCGGCAAGGCGGCGACGTGTGTCGCGCGGCGCCGGCATGCGCCACGCGACTCGAGGCGACGCTAGCGCCGGCGGCGCATGCGAGCGACGCTGGCCAGGGTCGCAAGTGCACCCGCGAGCAGGCCGATGCTTGGCGGCACCGGTACCGCGCTCAGCGCAGCGGCACGAAACTCGAGTCGACCGTTGAGGCCGCTGATGCCGAACGACGGCGCCACGTTGCCGAAGCCCTGCGCGCCGAGCGCGCCGGAAGCGGCGATGGTGTAATTGCCCGCCGCAAGCTCGATGACGAGGGTCTCCTGCGTGGCGGCGGCGTCGTTGACGGCGAACCCGCTGGCCGGGTTATGGGCGTTGACGGCGGTGATGAAGGCGATGTTGCTCCAGTTGCCGGCGCCGTTCGCTTGCCCCCAATTGCCAAGCGCATCGAATTGGCCGGCCCAGTCGGAAACATTGGTGCGCGTATTCCGGAAATCCGCGGCGATGTTCTGTGCATCGCTCACACCGCCGGCATCCAGCGCGTTCTGCTGGCGGCGCGGCGGAAAGCCGGTCTTGGGATTGAGTGGGTCGCCGTTCGCGTCATCGTGGCCCTGGTAAACCAGCACGCCGGCGTAAAGACTGAAGCCGGCATCGAAGAAATTGTTGGCGCCGTCGAAGACATTCCAGGCGATGCTGACGCGCGCGGCTTCTGGCAGGCGGAAGTTGAAGAAGTCGACCTTGTGCGAGTCGCCCTGCAGCGCGTGGGTGCCCGCGCCCCAGCCGCCATCGGTGACATCGTTGACCAGCACCGTGGCGGTGCTGAGCGCGGCGCTGTATCGGACATCGGAGAACTGCCCGACCTGGGACGCGCTCTGGTACTGCGCGGTCCACAGGCTGACGTCATTGAGCGGCCGGTCGGACACACCGTTGGCGCTGCTGCCCGCCACCGTCGGATTGGCGCCATACTGCGCGGTCGACGCCGCCAGGCCCTGGGCGGTGAGGTTGATTATCTGTTTGCCCTGGTTGAGATCGTAATACTCGACATGGGCGCGTGCGGGGTTCGCGGCGGCGCCGAGCAGCGCGATGGCGAGTGCGTGAAGAATGCTTGGTTGCCGCATCATGGTGTTTGCTGTCCGTGGCTGTCCCTGGATCGCTGCCGGTCGTGCGTCGCGCTTCGACAACAGCGTTTGTTCTGATTGATGTCGAATGCCTTTTCTACGCATTCGGCGCCGCGCTCACAATGCGACCCGATGTCGCACCCGGCGCGCGGCCGCGCGTGCTCACGGCGCCACTGCGCGGAAATTGAGACGTCCCTTGAGGTTGGAAACACCGAAGGACGGCGCCACCGTACCGAAGCCGATCGCGCCCAGCGCACCGCTCGCGGCAATCGTGTAGTCGCCGGGCGTGAGCCTGATGGTGAGCTTCTCCAGGGTCTCGCGATAATCACTGCTGAAGCCCTGCTTCGGGTTACGCGCATTGACGGCCTTGATGAACTTGATGTTGCTCCAGTTGCCGGCGGGATTGGCTTCGCCCCAGTTCTTGAGTGCGTTGAACTGGCCGACATAGGGCCGGCTGTTGGTCTTGGTGTTGCGTAGCACCGAGGCAATGCCCTGCGCATCCTTGAGCGTGCCGGTATCGAGCGGCGACTGGCTTTTCACGGGTGGCGCGCCGCTGCTCGGGTTGAGCGGCTCGGCGGCATCGTCGTGCCCCTGGTAGGCGAGCACGCCGCCGTACAGGGAGAAGCCACCGTCGACGTAGGTGCCTTGCCCATCGTGCACCAGCCAGGTGATGGTGACGGTGGAAGTCACGCTCAGGCGGAAATTGAAGAAATCGACCTTGTGCGAGTCACCCAGGGTCTTGTGCGTGCCGGCGCCCCAACCCCAGTCGGTGACGTCGTTGACGTTGACGCTGGCGGTGCTGAGCTTGGGCGTGTACTTGCGGCCGCTGAACGTGCCGGCACCGGTCGTGAGCTGGTAGGTCGAAGTCCACAGCGACTTGTTCCTGAGCGGACGGTCGGAGTTGACGTTGACCGTGCGCAAGCCGGCAACCTTGGGATTCTTGCCGAACTCCAGCGTTGATTTCAGTTTGCCGGCGGCGGTGAGGTCGCTGATCTGGCGGCCCTGGTTGAGGTCGTAATACTGCACATGGGCATGGGCCGCCGAAGCGCTCAGCAAGCTTGCCAGCGCAAGCGATGGCGCGACGGCGCACGCGCGCTCGATGTTGTTCATTCGATAGGCCATCGCGGCTTTCTACGGCAGGCCGGCCGACACCACAATGCGACCGGTTGTCGCACCCTGCATCGTTCAGAACATCACGGACCAGTTGACGTACAGCGCGCCAGCGCGCCGCAGCTGATAGCCATGCAGGGTCTCGGCCAGTGGCTCGAGCCATTCGATCGCCAGTTGGCTCCCCATCCGCCAGGATGCCGGCAGCTGCGCATGCGCGCCGATGCCGACATCGTAGTAGCGCCCGCCGTAACTGGCCGGGCTGTCCATGGGACCGGTGATGCTGTTCTCGACCCAGGTCACCACGCCGCTCGAGACATCCTGCTCGCGGTGCGCATCGAAACGCCCCTTGAGTCGCCCTTGCACGGCGGCAAGACCACGCAGGGTCAGCGTGATGTCGGGCGTCAGCGCATATCCCAACCATGCCGACGATTCGAACTTGTCGCCCCAGGCGTAGCCGGCGCCGTTGCGCTGTCCGAGCCGAGAGGTCAGGGCGACGCGCGCGCCCCAGTGCCAGGGTGGGCGATCGCCGAGGTAGACCAGCCCCGCGTTCACATCCCAGGTGCCGCTGCCGAGTTGCATGCCGTAATGCACATACTCCGGCTGCTTGACCGTGCTCGGATCGTGATCATGCCCGGCCACGGGATTGAGCCGCTGTCCGGCGTGACCGCTCGGCAG
The DNA here is from genome assembly GCA_016719885.1 of Pseudomonadota bacterium. Classification (NCBI taxonomy): domain Bacteria; kingdom Pseudomonadati; phylum Pseudomonadota; species Pseudomonadota bacterium. The sequence goes on from JADJYF010000029.1 coordinate 17,700, forward strand.
GCTCATGCCGAGCGCGGCGTGAAGATGGTGGTGGCGCCGTTCGAACAGCCGCACGAGGTTGGCTACCTGCACATCGCCGATGCCGCCGCTGGCATGGCCATCGTGGGTGGCGTGGACCAAGGCCGCGCCGCCGGCCAGTGGCGCGAGGCGCATGTTCATGTCTACGAACTGCGGCATCACGGCCAGCGTCCAGCGGGCCGTGGGCGCGAACATGATGTCGACCATGTGCATATGCATGTACATGGATGCCGGCCGTACGCCACACCCGGGCGGGTCGCAGCGTCCGCCGGCGACAACCGCGGCATCGCTCACCGCGTGACGTCCATGGGCGAGTCGGCCCGACTGGCCGGCGAACTGGTAGCGATAACCGAGCATCCACTGCCCGGCGCGGTCCAGCATGTGCCCATCCATGATGCCTGCCGGCACAGGCGGCATGGCATGCCCGCCGCCGTGATGGTGCGCATGTTCGCCATGCGGCTCCGTTGACGCCGCCGCGTGTGCGACGTGGCCGGCAAGGGCGTCGAAGTCGATGCCAAGCGCGGCGCTCACGCGGTAGTGCTCGAAATCGGCAAAGCGCTCGGTGGGGCGCCTGCCCAGGCCTAGCGCGCCGCGATGCAGGTAATACTCGCCGTCGAGGTCGAGCGTGATGCCGCTGTCGAAACGATGCGAGACACCGAGCCCGGCCGACACCGCGCCGAAAGCCGCCAGCCGGTAATCACTCGAGTAATGCCCGAGCCCGAGTGCGCAGTCGTAGCCAGGGGTCAGGCCACAATCGACATAGGCGCGATAGAAGCTCGCCGCCGACTGACCATAAAAGCGCGCGCGCGGCATCAGGTTCCAGGCCGGGCCCAGCGCCTGGTGCCAGGCTAGCTCGAGCGTGTGGGCGGTGACGCTCCAGTCATCCCGGAAGTACCGATAGTCGGCGTGCAGCGAGGCCTTGGTAAAAGGCAGGTCTTGCACGAGCGCGAGGTCGACGCTCCACTGGCCACGGCGCGTGGGGCGCCGTTCGTAGCTGTGGAACAAGGTCGCGCCATGGAGCGGCGAGCCATCCTCGGCCACGCGCTCGACATCGGCGCCGCGGCTCAGGAACGACATCGCCCGATAACTGTTGTCCAGGTACCCCGCCGCGTGGCGATAGCCCAGCGCCACTTCGATGAGCGTGTAGCGGCTGGCAACCCGCGTCATGGATAAAGCGAAATTCCAGTCACGGCGATTCTTGTCGATCTCGAGACGCGGCGTGCCGTCGGCAAAGGCTTCACCTCGAGTGACGATGCCTTGTTGTTCGGCGATGCGGGTATCCACCCAGCCCAGCCAGGTCGAAGGCAAGGTCACCTGCGCGCGGGCCAGCGAATGGGCAATGGCAAACGCCACGGTGCTGCGCTTGCGGTCGAAATCGAATCGTCCGCCGACATCGACCACGCCAGCGTGATAATCACGTTCGTCGGACACGCCGCCGCCAACGCTCATCGATACATCGCGCCACGCATGGGTCAGTTGTCCGTGTCCTTCCTTGCGGGTCTCGGGCGAGGCCGAGGTCATCATGTGGATGACGCGCTCGTCGCGCTCGTAACGTGGCTGGAACAGCTTGTCGCTGCTGTTGACGTAGGGATGCATGGCGGCATCGACCAGTGCCGGCGTCACCTGCCCGGTGCTCGGTTTTGCCGACGCACCGGCAAGCAGCTGCGCGTCGCTGAGGGGGGACATCGCGGCCAGCGGCAAGGTGGTGACGGGCGTCGCGCCCGACCAGGTGTCCTCGGAGAAATCGAGACTCGCCTGCCACGCCCCGCCGAAGACAGACGAGGCATGCGCGCTCAAGGTGTCCGCGCGCAAGGGCGCGAACCCGTGGTTGTTGCCATGTACGCGGCGACGGCTCTCTTCATAGCGGGAGTAAGCCAGCGAGGCGTCGCTGCCGCCGTCGGCACTCACCATGCATGGCAGCAGGCCTGGCAAGGCCAGCGCTGCCGCGGTCAGTCTCCGCAACACGGCGTGCCCTGCCGAGCCATGGCCGTGACGCGTCGCCATGCGCAAGGCATGACGGCGACGTCGCGTGACGATCACGGCGTGCCGTCGACCGGCGGCAGCCCCAGCAGGGAGCGCGGACGACGGGCGAGCTTGCGCTGCAAGGAGCGCCGGTGCATGCCGAGCAGGCGCGCCGCCGCCGACACGTTGCCGCCGCACTCCTGCATCGCCTGTTGAATGTGTTCCCACTCGACGCGATGCAACGGCAGCATGGCGTCGGGCTCGGGCGCCGCCGCCTCGCCTTCCAACACGCGCAGCAGCGCCGCCACCGTCACCGGCTTGGCGAGGTAGTTGTCGGCGCCGCGCTTGATGGCATCGACAGCGGTGGCGAATGTCGCGTAGCCCGTCACCAGCACGATTTGCATGTCCGCGCGCAGCGCGCGCAGGGGCGCGACCAGCGCGAGGCCCGATTCGTCACCGAGCTTCAGATCGACCAGCGCGTAGTCGGGTTGCATGCGTGCCGCGATGGCGAGCGCGCTGGCGCCGTCGTGCGCAAGCTCGACCTCGTGCCTGCGGCGCACGAGCGAAGTGCGCAGCACGCGCGCGTAGACTTCGTCGTCGTCAATCAGAAGACCGCGCATTGCTCAGCCCTCACGCCGCCAGCGGCAGGGAGAATCGCACCATCACGCCCTGCCCGTGCGCGGCCTCCATCGCCAGGGCGCCGCCCAGGCGTTCGACCGTGGCATGCGACAGCGCCAATCCCACGCCCATGCCGTCGGCTTTGGTGGTGCGGAACAGCGTGCCCGGCAAGGGCGGGGGCATCACTGTCGAAACCGCGCCCGTAGTCGCGCACGGCGCCGTGCAGCCAGCCGTCGGAGACCCTGAGCTCGAGGTCGACACGCGTGCTGCCATCGCGCGCGCTGGCATCCGCGGCGTTGTTGAGCAAGGCCTGCAGCAGGTGGCCAATGCCGGCATCGAGCGCCGCGCCCGGCGCCGCGGCGAGATCGTATTGCCGCTCAAGACGCACTTCCGGACGCAGCAACCGCCAGCGTTCGATGACCCGCTCCAGCGCCGTGGCGGCATCGTGATGCGCGGCATCGATACCGGCGGCCGGCGCCGCCAGTTCGCGCACACGATCGCGGCAGGCATCGACCAGCGTACGCATGAGCGCGACATCCTCGTGGGGCGTAAGGTCGTGCTCGGCCTGTTGCTCCAGCAACAGCGTGAGTGTCGCCAGTGGGGTATTGAGTTCGTGGGCGACGGACGCGGCGTGGGTGGCCAGCGCGAGGATGCCTTCGTTACGCGTGAACTGTTCGCGCAACTGCGCCAGCTCGCGATCGCGACGCCGCAAGGCATCGGCCAGCCATGCGACGAAACTCGTCACGACCAGTGCCGACACCACGAAGTTGACGGTCATGCCCAGTACGTGCAGGTCGAAAGCATCGCCGAACACGCTGTGCACGTGGGGTAGCGGGCGCGCGAGCAGGGCCGCGGCGGCGTAGCCACAGCCACACATCACCGCGGTCAGCATCACCCAGCGCGGCGGCAAGGCCACCGCCACCAGCGCTATCGGCAGCAGGAACAGCGACACGAAAGGATTCATGGTGCCGCCCGTCAGCGCCACCAGCGTGGCGAGGGTGATCACATCGATGGCGAGGTGCGCCAGCACTTCCAGCGGCCGCACTTCGCGCACCTTGCGCGCACGCTGCAGCGCCCACAGATTGAACACCGCAAGGCCAGCGATCGCCGACCACAGCCCCTGCGCCGGCAGTGGGATGTGTGCAATGGCAATCGCCCAATACACCGCCGCGGCCTGACCCAGCACGGCACACCAGCGCAACAGCGCCAGGGATCGCAGCAGGTTGGGCGCCGTCTCGCTCATGCCGCGAGCTTAAGCGCAATCGTCTATCGGCAGGCTGCGACCGATTGTCGCAGAGGCCGCGTGATCTCGAGCGCTGGCGCGAACGCGGCCCGCGCCGCCGCCACGCGCATGTTGAGACTCTTGCCCATGGACGTAACGGCCTTGACGAGCGACGCGTTCCGCGCACTCGATTCGAGTTCGGAAACGAACACGCGTCCGATCTTGATCTTGTCGAACGGAAAGCTCTGCAGGTAGCTCAGTGACGAGTAGCTGGTGCCGAAGTCGTCCGCGCATCGCGCGATCCGACACCGGGTGCGTCGTCCTGCGCAGGCCATTTTCTACGCGTGAGTTCAGGACGTGCGCGGTGGCTCGCCGGTCGTGACCGGCGCTGTCGATGTCCTACATCGAGACATGGGTCCCGCGCATCACCGCGCGCGACGTGCGGCCGAGTGCAATTCATCGCGCGCGGCGCGTTGGCGCAGGCGCGCGGCGAGGCGCGGTGCCGATTCCGGCCCGTGCCGGAGCGCATCGAGATACACCGCCACGTAGCTTCTGTCGACCAATGCGCCGCTGTTGGCAATCTGGTCTTCGAGCAGGTGGTGCAGGTGGCCGAGGTTGTACCACGGTACGCCCGGATACACGTGGTGGCCGATGTGCAGGTTGATGTTGTTCCAGAAAAACGCGTGCACCGGGTTGGACAACAGCGTGCGCGTGCCGGCCAGCGGTCCGGCGTCCCACGGCGTGCCGTAATGCTCGGCGATGAAACGCATGGAATTGAACAGCGAGAAGAAGAAAATCGGCCACAACCATAGCGCCAATACCTCGGCCAGCACGCCGTGGCGCATGGCGCTCGCTATCACCCACCAGTAGACCAGCGCTTTGAGCAGCGTCTCCAGGCCATGTATCGCCCACTCGCGCGCCTTGAAGCGCTTGCACGGGTAGATGAAGTTGAAATGCACGAAGCTCAGCAGCGCGCCGCCCAGCGCATAGGCGTAGAACAGCAGGAAGTCGAGCGGCCCGCGGCGGCCCATGGTGAACGCGTCCGGGTCGCGCGGCGAACGGTTGTAACGATGATGTTCGAGATGGTCTTCGCGAAAGGCGATGAAGGACGCGAAGATCGGAATCATGGTGACGATGCCGAAAGCCCAGCCCAGGCCGCGGTGGCGAAACAATACATCGTGCGTGGCGTCGTGCATGAATGTCACCATGCCCATCCACAGGTAGCCGATGCCGATGTAGGCAAACCAGCGCCACGCACCGTAGGGGGTGCTCCAGGCCAGCCAGCTCAAGGCCACCATGAGCGCCACGAACAAGGGAATCTTGACGAGATTGGGCAGGGTTCGCAGTACGCGCAGACGGGCCAGATCGTGCGACGCGATCCGCGGTTTCACCTGGGTGGACATCGGGAAACCTGTCGGATTGAAAGTCGGACGGCGAGACTAGCACGGACTTCCGACAATAGCGCGTCATGAACCTGCCGCGCAACACCGGCCCGGCGGCGGCCGGGCCCGGCGGCGGGGCGCGCCGGCCCGGGCGGCGCGCGGGGGGGGGGGGGGGGGCGGGGCCTGGGGGGCGGGGGGGGCGGGGGGGGGGGGGGGGGGGGGGGGGGCCGGCGGGGCCCCCCCCCGCCGCCCCGGGGGGGCGGGGCGGGGCGGCCCGCCCCGGGGGCGGGCGGGGGGGGGGGGGGCGGCGGGGAAGGCCCGGGGGGGGGGGGGGGGGGGGGGGGGGGGGGACGGGGGGGGGGGGGCGCGCGCCGTCAGGGCGCTGCCTTGTTTGGTCGACCGGCGGGCAACTTGCCGTCCGCGCGTGCGCGCAGGTAACGGTAGAGGTTGTCGGCATTGCTCATCACGTCGCGCTTGGATTTCCACGCGGGCATGGCACCCACCTGGCCGGTGTAGCCGTTCTCGAGCACATGAAGGAAACGCGCGTGATCGACCTTGCCATTGAACCGCTCCAGCAGGTTGGGGGCGAACGTCGAGCCGAGTCCGCTACCGCCATGACACACCTGGCAGTTGGCGGCGTAGGTGCGCCAGCCGAAGTAGGTTTCCTTGTCGACGGAGCAGGTCTCCGCGGCACTCGCCGCCGTCGGACATTCGACCGTGTAAGCCGGCGCCGCCGGCGCATCCACCGACTGTGCGTGGGCCGCGTTGGCGACGATGAAAGTCACCGTGCAAAGTTTCAGGGCGTGGCGAACGACGGAAACGAAAAGCTTGAGCATGGCTGGAGTCCGCGAGAGCTGGGTAACGGTGCGCCACCGCCATGGCGACGCGGGGCCGCGATCTTAGAGCCGTACACCCCGCCGGCACCATGCGACACATGGTCGCGCGGCATCGGCGCGGAATGCCGCTATTTGGCGGGAACGTAGGTCTGGTGCGCCGGCAGCGCCGCGCTCTGCCAGCCGCCGCCGAGCGCGCGATGAATCTCTACCAATCGTTGCGCGACGTTGACGGCCGACAGCGCCTGCTGATCTTCGAGCTGCAGCAGGCTGCGTTCGGCGTCCAGCACCGTGAGGAAATCCTCGGCGCCTTCCTTGAAGCGCAGCTCGGCGAGCTCGGCGGCGTCGCGACTGGCGGCCACCGCCGCCACCAGTTGTGCCTGGCGTTCGCGTTCATTGCCATAGCCGCTCACCGCGCTGTCGACTTCCTCCAGCGCCTGGGTGACGGTGGTCTGGTAGCGCGCGACATTGGCCGCCGCCGCGGCGTCGGCTTGCGCGATGCGCGCGTAGATGCCGGCGCGATCGAAAATATTCCAACGCAGCGCCGGCCCCAGCGTGAACAAGGGCGCACCGGCGGCGGCCAGCTTGCCGATCGGCGATGCGGACACACCGGCGCCGCCCACCAGCGTCACGGTCGGGAAGAGGTCGGCGGTGGCCACGCCGATGCGCGCCGAGGCCGCCGCCACCGCGCGCTCCGCGGCCTGGATGTCCGGTCGACGACGCAGCAGATCGGCGGGCTGACCGATGGCCACCAGCTCCGGCAGCGCCGGCAACGGGCGCCGCGCGCCGAGCCGCGCGTCCAACGCGCCGGGCGGCTGCGAGGTGAGCGTGGTCAAGCGATTGCGCGCCGCGCGCTCGGCGGCGCGCAGCACCGGGATGGTGGCCTGGCTGGTCAGCAGCTGGGTGCGCGCGCGCGCGACATCGAGCTCGGTGGCCGCGCCTTCCTTGTTCAACAACAGCACCAGGTCGAGCGTCTGCTGTTGCACGGCCACGTTGCGCTCCGCCACGCCGAGACGCATCTGCGTGCCGCGCACATCGATATAGGCACTCGCGACCGTCGACAACAGCGACAGCAGCACGTTGTTGCGCACCGCTTCGAGCGAGCCGAGTTCGGCGGCGGCGGCTTCCACCGAGCGCCGTACGCGGCCGAACAGATCGATCTCCCACAACATGTCGATGCCGAGGGTCGCCAGCGAACGTACCGGCCCCCGATCGTGCGGATCGGCCTTGCGCTGCGCGGCCTGCGCGTCCAGGCGTTCGCGCACCACGCCGTTGACGTCCACGCGCGGCATGCGCAGGTTCTCGGTCTCGCCGAGCTGCGCGCGCGCGGCCTCGACATTGGCGATGGCGACCTTGAGATCGTTGTTGGCCGCCAGCGCCGCCGCGATCAGGGCATCGAGGTCCGGATCGTGCAGTGATTGCCACCATTGTTCCGGCGGCTCGCTGGTGACGACCCGCGCCGAATTGCCGTCGTCGCCGGCCGCGCGAAAGGCCGGCATGGCGTCAGCGTCGGTGGCGGCGGGCGCCTGGTAATCAGGCCCGACCGCGGCACAGCCGCCGAGCAGCGCCAGGCACACCGCGACAGCGATTCGATTGCGCATCATGTCGGCCATTCCCCGCCACGCTCCTGCACGCGACGCCGGCGACGACGCTCGCCGCGCACCACGAAACCGCGACATACGATGTAGAACACCGGCGTGAACAACAGGCCGAAGAAGGTCACGCCCAACATGCCCGAAAACACCGCCGTGCCCAGCGACTGGCGCATCTCGGCGCCGGCGCCGCTGGCGAGCACCAGCGGCACCACGCCCATGATGAAGGAGAACGAGGTCATGAGGATCGGCCGCAGGCGCGTGCGCGCGGCCTGCATCGCTGCTTCACGACGACCGAGACCGGCGGCTTCGGCCTGGCGCGCGAACTCGACGATGAGGATGGCGTTCTTGGCGGCCAGACCAATGAGCACGATGAAACCGATCTGCACCAGGATGTCGTTCTGCATGCCGCGCAGGCTGACGCCGGTGATCGAGGCGAGCAGGCACATCGGCACGATGAGGATGACGGCGAGCGGCAGCATCCACGATTCGTACAGCGCCGCCAGCACCAGGAACACGAAGGCCACGCCGAGGCCGAAGGCCATCGCGGCGGTGTTGCCTGCCAGCTTTTCCTGCAGGGCGAGATCGGTCCATTCGAAGCCATAGCCTTCCGGCAGCACTTCCTCGGCGAGTTTCTCGATGGCCGCCAGTGCTTCGCCGGTCGAACGGCCCGGCGCCGCGATGCCCTGCACCTCGGCGGCGGTGTAGAGGTTGTAGCGCGCCACGCGGTAGGCGCCGGTCAGATCGCTGAAGGTGGTGAGCGAGCCGAGCGGCACCATCGCGCCGCGATTGGAACGGGTCTTGAGTTTCAGCAGATCCGAGGGGTCGTCGCGGTAATTGCCTTCGGCCTGGGCGGTGACGCGATAGGTTCGGCCGAGGAAATTGAAGTCGTTGACGTAGGCCGAGCCCAGGTAGATCTCGAGGGTGTCGAGCACACGCTCGGCGGGCACATCGAGTTTCTCGGCGCGCGTCCTGTCGATGTTGGCGAAAATCTTCGGCGTCTTGGTGTTGAAGGTGGTGAAGACGTTCTTCACTTCCGGCAGCTGGTTGGCGCGCGCGATGAACTCGGTGGTGACCTGCTCCAGGGCTTTCACACCGTGACCACCGCGGTCTTCCATGTAGAGCTTCCAACCGCCGCCGGTGCCGATGCCGCGCACGGGTGGTGGCGGCACGACGAAGGCCATCGCCTCCTGGATCACACCGAGCTTCTGCTGCGCGACGCGCAGCGTTTCGGTGACCGGGCTGTGGCGCGCGGCGCGATCGGCGTAGGGCGCGAGCGGGCAGAAGGCCGCGCCGGCATCGGGCGCGTTGGTGCGTGTCGCGCCATCGAAACCGGCGAAGCCCGCGCAGTGGGCGATGTCCGGGATCTTGAGCAGGATGCCGGCGGCGCGCCGCACGACTTTGTCGGTGCGCATCACCGACGAGCCCGGCGGCAGGCGATAGACGGTGATGATGTAGCCCTGATCCTGCTGCGGGATGAATCCGGTGGGCGTACTGCTGAAGGTCTTCCAGGTCAGGAAGATGAGCCCGGCGTAGATGATCATCATGACCAGCGTCATGCGTACCAGGCGCTTGGTGATGGCCGCGTAGCCGCTGGCAAAGCCGGCGAAGCTGGCATTGAAGGCGCGCGCGAACAGCGTGAACGGCATCAGCAGCATGCTGACCACGGGATGACGCTTGGCATGCGCGTCGTGAGGCTTCAACAGCAACGCGCCGAGTGCGGGCGACAAGGTCAGCGACACGATGGCCGAGATCACGGTGGCGCTGGCGATGGTCAGGGCGAACTGGCGATAGAACTGGCCCGAGATGCCGGAAATGAACGCGGTCGGCACGAACACCGCCGCCAGCACCAGCGCGATGGCGACCAACGCGCTGCCGACTTCGTCCATGGTCTTGTGCGCCGCTTCGCGCGGCGACAGGCCTTCGGCCAGGAAGCGTTCGATGTTCTCCACCACCACGATGGCGTCGTCCACCGCGATACCCACCGCCAGCACCAGGCCGAACAGGGTCAGGTTGTTGATGGAGAAACCAAACGCGCCCATCACCGCGAAGGTGCCGATCAGGGCAATCGGGATCGCGACGATGGGAATGATGGCGGCGCGCCACGACTGCAGGAACACCATGATCACCAGCACCACCAGCGCCATCGCCTCGAAGATGGTGAGGTAGACCTCGTGCACCGAGTCGGCGATGAACTGGGTGGGATTGAAGGCGATGACGTAGGCCACGCCCGACGGCAGCTCCTTGCCGATCTCGGTCATGAGATTCTCGACCGCCCGCGCGGTCTCGATGGCGTTGGAGCCCGGCCGCTGGAAGATCGGCATCGGCAGTGCCGGCTTGCCATCGATGTAGCCGATGGTGGAGTAATCCTGCGCGCCGAGTTCGACGCGTGCGACGTCCTTCAGGCGCGTGATGCGGCCGCCGGCGCCGCGTTTGACGACGATGTCGCCGAACTGCTCGGTGGTGAGAAAACGGCCCTGGCTCTCGACCGCCAGCTCGAAGGCGCCGGTGCTCGGCACCGGCTGCGCATTGATGGTGCCCGATGCCACCTGCACGTTGTTGGCGCGCACCGCCTCGACGATTTCGGTGGCGGTGAGATCGCGCGCCGCCGCGCGCTCCGGGTCTATCCAGATGCGCATGCCGTAGGCACGCTCGGCGAAGATGTTGATTGAACCGACGCCGTTCAGACGCACCAGCCGGTCGACGACATGGGTACGCGCGTAGTTCGACAGGTAGGCCGGGTCGCGCGAGCCGTCCGGCGAGAAGATGTGCACCACCATCAACATGTCGGGCGAGTTCTTGGTGACGTTGATGCCGAGTCGGCGCACGTCTTCCGGCAGGCGCGGCACCGCGATCGCCACGCGGTTCTGCACCAGCACCTGGGCGATATCGAGATTGGTGCCGAGTTCGAACGTGACGTTGATGACCAGGCGGCCGTCGCCGGTGGCGGACGACTGCATGAACAGCATGTGGTCGACGCCGTTGATTTCCTGCTCGAGCGGCGTGGCCACGGTGTTGGCCACGGTCTCGGCGCTGGCGCCGGGATAGCTGGCGGTGACCTGGATGGTCGGCGGCACGATGTCCGGGTACTGCGCGATGGGCAGCGCCACGTAGGCGATGGCGCCGACCAGCACGATGATGATCGAGATGACGGCCGCGAAGATCGGCCGGTCGACGAAGAAATGCGTGAAGCGCATGGTTTACTTGGCGGCGGCGTCTTTGATGGTGCCGTCCTCGGCGATGGTGGCCACGGTCGGCGTCACCGGTTTGCCGGGATGCGCGCGGATGATGCCGTTGACGACGATGGTCTCTTCGCTCTTCAGGCCCTCGCGCACCACGCGCAGTCCGTCGATCAGCGGCCCGAGCGTCACCACCCGCGCCTCGATGACGTTGTCCTTGCCGAGCACCATCACCAGCTTGCGCGCCTGGTCGGCCACCACCGCGATGTCCGGCACCATCACCGCTTCGTGCTCGCCGGCGCCGTACAGGCGCGCGCGCGAACATGCCGGGCAGCAGCACGTGGTCCGGGTTGGGGAACGTGGCATGGCCGCGGATCGAATCGGAGTTCGGATCGATTTCGTTGTCGACGAAGGTCATGTTGCCCTTGTGCACCCACTCCGTTTCATCGATGAGCTGGGCTTCTATGCGATTCGGCACGTCGCGCGAGGAGCGGCGCGTGCCGGCGCTGTCGAGACGCGTGTAGCGCAGGAACTCGGCTTCCGAGGCTTCGATTTCGAATTCGATGGGGTCGAGCGAGACGATGGTGGTGAGCAGGGTCGAATCGGCGCTGCCACCCGAGATGAGGTTGCCGACGTCGACGCGGATGTCCGACAGGCGACCGGCCATCGGCGCGCGCACCTCGGTGAAATCGAGATTCAGCTCGGCATTGCGCAAGGCGGCCTTCGCGGCATCGACCTCGGCCTGCGCGGCATCGCGCTTGGCGCGCCGTTCTTCGGCGGTCTCGGTACTCATGGCGCGCGACGATTGCAGACGCTGACCGCGTTCGAACTCGAGCTGCGCGACCTTGAGCTGCGTGCCGGCCTGGTCGACACCGGCCTTGGCGCGCGCCACCTCGGTCTTGAACGGGCGCTGGTCGATGACGAACAACAGCTCGCCGGCCTCGACCATCTGGCCTTCCTTGAAATGCACCGATTCGAGATAGCCCGACACGCGCGCGCGCACGTCGACGCGCTCCTTGGCGATGAAGCGGCCGGTGTAATCGTCCCATTCGGTGATGCGTTTGAAGACCGGCTTGGCGACCGTCACCGCCGGCGGTGGCGGCGCGGCGGCGGGCGCCGGGTCGGCGGCACGCGCGCCATGTGCGCCCAGCCCCAGGAACATCATCCACACCACGGCGAGCGCGCCTCCTGCGGCGCCGAAACGTAGCTTCGCCTTCACGGTCATACGCGACCCGTCCTCACCACGCACAATTGCTGCCCTGCAGTATCGCAGAAAGCCCGCATGCCGACGATACCGATTCGGGGAAGCGCGCGCCGGTCAAGGCATGTTCGCGGCCCTGATCGAGCGGCCTGTGCCAATTGTGGACAAACGTGCCGGGCGCTACTCGCGTCGCTCATTCGGCCGCCAGGCGCGCGCGGTCGTGGGGCTGTTGCAAACCGTGCTTCGAAAAAGGCCGGCCCGCGCGGAATGATGCCGTTGGGATTGACGTGGGTGATGGAGTAATAGCCACGCACGAAGTGCGGGACGTTGACGGTGTCGGCCACGCCCGGCCACTGGTAGAGCTCGCGCAGGTAGTTCGACAGTGCCGGGTAGCTGGCAATGCTGCGCTGATTGCATTTGAACAGCGCGTGGTAGACCAGATCGAAACGCAACAGGCTGGCGAGCAGGCGCCAGTCGGCTTCGGTCACGCGCGTGCCGACGAGGTAGCGCTGCGTGGCTCCAGGCGCGCATCCAGCCAGTCGAGGGTGGCGAAGAGCTTGTCGAAGGCCTCGTCGTAGGCAGCCTGGCTGCGCGCGAGGCCCACACGGTAAACGCCATTGTTGACGCCGTCGTAGACGCGCTGGTTGACGGCGTCGATGTCGGCGCGCAGCGCCTCGGGGTAATAGTCCTCACGGGCATCGGTGTAGGCATCGAAGGCGCTGTTGAACATGCGCATGATGTCCGGCGACTCGTTGTTGACGATGACGCCGGTGTGCTTGTCCCACAGCACCGGCACCGACACCGTGCCGCTGTAGTCGCGACGCGTGGCGGTATAGGCCTGGTGCAGGTGGGTAAAGCCATTGACCGCATCCGGCGCGCAGCCGCCGGGATAATCACCGAAGGTCCAGCCCTCGCGGCGATCGTTGGGAATCGCGATGGTCATGGAAACAACGTTTTCCAAACGCTTCAGGCGCCGCATCAGGATGGTGCGCCACGCCCATGGGCAGTGGTAGGCGACGTAAAGGTGATAACGGCCGGTCTCGGCCTTGAAGCCACTCGCGCCATCGGCGCTGACCACATGGCGGAATGCGGCCGGCTCGCGCACGAAGCGACCATCCTCGATAGGGATCATGGTCGCCTCGGCGTCCCACTTGCCGTTGATCAACAGGCCCTGGCGCATGCCTCGCATCGGGGTGATGGGAGGCATTGTAGAGGAGGCTCGGTCTTTGTGGGTCGGACTTCAGTCCGACATTGAAATCGGGTGCGGGTGGCGCATGTCAGACTGAAGTCTGACCCACGATTACGCAACGATCAGGTAAATCGCCTCGATGAACTGCGGGTCGACTTCGTCCATCAGCTCTTCGCCGCTGCAATCGATAGCGAGGCCGTGGTTGGCGAGCGGCGACACGTCGGCCTGCTGTTCGCGCGGAATGCGCTCGGAATAACTGCCGGTACCGGAGCAGTTCGCGACCGCGTCGGCGACCTTTGAGGATGGCCGCCTCGGCGCCGGCGCGGCGGGCGCGCTGCGGCTCATGGTGCCAGTAGACGGTGTCGACCAGCGTGTCGGGCAGGTTCCAGCTATCGAGCATCATGCCGGTCAGCATGGCGTGATCGAAACCGGAGATCGCGCTGTTCCAGGACGTGCAGCTTGTCCTCGTCGCCGGCCGCTTCGATGATCACGGACTGCGCTATCTCGGGAAAGCGCTTGTTGATGAGCAAGGTGCCGATGTCGTGCAGCATGCCGGCCACGAACAGGCGCTCGGGATGCAGCACGCGCGCGCGGCGCGCGATGGCCTGCGCCACGAGGCCGGTATACACGCCGTGGCGCCAGAAGGAATTCATGTTGGTGACCGAGCTCGACAGGCGCGAGAAGGTCTGCACCGCGCATACCGAGGTCACGATTTTCTGGATTTCGCCCATGCCCAGCAGCATCACGGCACGGGTGATGGTGTCCACCCGTCCGGGCAAGCCGTAGAACGCGCTGTTGGCGAGTTTCAGGATGCGCGCAGTGAGATTCGGGTCGCGGATCACCACCAGCGCCAGTTGCTCCAGCGAGGTGCTGTCGTCAGCCACCAGTTCGTTGATCTTCAAACACACGTCCGGCGGCGGGACCAAGGCCGATATGTCTTCGATCAGACTGCGCGCGATGCGTTCGCCGGGCGTGGTGATGTCCATATGGACGGCAGGCATGCTCAAGATGGCTGTCCTTGTTGTTATTCCCCGATGCGAATCTGTGTCGGCCGCCGGCCGGCGCAAGCTTGAGCCGCGCCACGGGCGAAAGCCTCCAGCGGCGGTGAAAGCGCCGCGCTCAGCCGCGTGGCGCGGGAAGAACCGGTTGGCGGGACGCGGCAGGCCGAGGTGTTCGCGCAACGTGTGGCCGCTAGGCGCGGCGGAAAATGCCGCGGCGCTGGGTTCCGGCACCACCGCCGCCACGAAATCGTCGAGTCCGGCCGGCAGGAACGGGAACATCACGTTGAAGCCATCGCAGGCACGCGTTTCCAGCCATTCCTGCATCTGGTCGGCGACCATGGCCGGCGTGCCGATCATTTCCAGGATGCCGGGCGCCGCCCACCCACTGCGCGAGCTGGCGCACCGTCATGGGCTTGTCGCGCGCCATCGCCACCAGCTTGTCGCGACTGCCGCGGCTGGCATTGCTTTCGGGCAGCTCGGGCAAGGGGCCGTCGAGCGCGAAACCGCTGACATCGCAGCCCAGCATCACCGACAACGACGAGATACCCGAATCGGGATGCACCAACGTCGTCGAGCCGCGCCTTGCGATCCTCGGCCCTCGGCCTGGCTGCCGCCCAGCACCACGAACGCGCCCGGCGTGATCTTGAGATGCTCGGGATCGCGCCCGACACCGCCATGCGGCTTTTGACGTCGGCAAAGGCCTGCGCCGCCGCCCGGTCGACGTCGGCCGAGAACACCATCTCGGCGGTCTCGGCCGCCAGCTGCCGCCCGGCTTCCGAGCTGCCGGCCTGCACGATCGGCGGCCAGCCCTGCACCGGACGCGCGACATTCAGCGGGCCACGCACCGCGAACTCGTCGCCCTTGTGGTCGAGCACGTGCATCGCGCCGGGTCGAAATACACGCCCGCATCGACATCGCGGATGAAAGCATCGTCCGCCCAGCTGTCCCACAGGCCGGTCACCACCTCGCAGAACTCACGCGCGCGCGCCCAGCGCTCGGCATGCTCGAGATGCTGTTCACGCCCGAAGTTCATGGCCTCGTGGGGATTGGCCGAGGTCACCACGTTCCAGCCCGCGCGTCCGCCGCTGATGTGATCGAGCGAGGCGAACTTCCGTGCGATGTGGTAGGGCTCGTTATAGGACGTCGACGCGGTGGCGATGAGGCCGATGCGCGAAGTCACCGTCGCCAGCGCCGGCAGCAGCGTCAAGGGGTCGAAGGACGTGACGGTCGCGCTGCGTTTCCGGGGCCGCCATCGGCATGTTCAACACCGCCAGGTGGTCGGCCATGAAGAAGGCATCGAAGCAGCCTTGTTCCAAGGTCTGGATGAAGCGCACGTAGTGCTGGAAATTGAAATTCGCGTCCGGGTAGCTGCCGGGGTAGCGCCACGCGCTGGTGTGGATGCTGACCGGGCGCATGAAGGCGCCGAGATGGAGTTGGCGTTGACGGTGCACGTGCGGCGCTCGTGTTGCTGTGGATGGTGGGCGGTCGCGGCCCGCCGCTGCCGAAGGCCAGCGGGCCGGCTCCCGCGGACTGCGCCTCGGCCTCACGGCAGCGCCTGTGCGCGGCGCTGGCGGCGGGCCTCGCCCGGCCCGTGCTCGGCGAGGCGGCCGACGCCGACCCGAGCAAACAGCCGGCGCAGCCCGGCGATGTGCTGGCCTTTGCCTCGTGGGACGACGATCCGCGCCGTGACCGCCGCCGACGTGGCGCTCGACGCCGCGCCGCCGTCGGTCTATCCGCAGGATCCGGCCAGCGGCGTGACGCGCGAGAATTCGCGTCTCAACCAGTTCCTGCTGCTGCGCCTCGCACCGGACAGCCTCGACGAGGCAACGCGTGCACGGGCCGTCGACAGCATCGTCGCCTGTTCGGCAATTTGCACCCACGCCGCCTGCGCGGTCAGCGAATGGGCGGCGGACAAGCGCCACCTGGTGTGCCCTTGTCATTCCTCGGAATACGACATGCCAAGGGCGCCGCGCGCGTCGCCGGCCCGACCGCGCGACCTTTGCCGGCCCTGCCCATCAAGCAGGTTGGCGACAAGCTCGTCATCGCCGGCCCCTTCAGTGGCGCGCTCGGCGCGCCAGGTCTTTGAGGTGACGTGATGCGTTCAGTGTTCCCGATCCTGCTGCTGTTGCTGGTCGTCGCGAGCAGCGCGCCGGCCGCCGACGGCCTGCCCTACTCGCCCGTCACCGACGCGCGTCTCACCCGGCCCGAGCCCGGCAACTGGCTCATGTACCGGCGCACCTACGACAGCTGGGGCTACAGTCCTCTCAAACAGATAGACACCGGCAACGTCGCGCAGCTGAAACCGCTGTGGAGTTTTTCCACCGGCGTCGAGGAAGGTCACCAGTCGCCGCCCATCGTCAACGACGGCGTGATGTTCATCACCACGCCGCGCGACCAGGTGCTGGCGCTGGACGCGCAGCGGCGAGCCATCTGCGCTATCAGCCGCGAGCTGCCGGCGGACCTGTTCGCTTCCCACCAATCGCGGCGTGGCCCTGTATGGCGACCGCGTCTACATCGCGACCGTCGATGCGCTTCCTGGTGGCGCTCGATGCGCGCACCGGCAACGTGGTGTGGGAGAAGCCGGTCGAGAACTACCGGCCGGCTACTACATG
>JADJYF010000030.1 GCA_016719885.1 Pseudomonadota bacterium
TGCAGGTGACCGAGGAAATTGTACCACGGCACGCCCGGATACACGTGGTGACCGATGTGCAGGTTGATGTTATTCCAGAAAAACGCGTGCACCGGGTTGGACAACAGCGTGCGCGTACCGGCCAGCAGTCCGGCGTCCCGGCGTGCCATGTTGCTCGGCGATGAAACGCATGGAATTGAACAGCGAGAAGAAGAAAATCAGCCACAACCATAGCGCCAATACCTCGGCCAGCACGCCGTGGCCTGGGCGCTCGCTATCACCACCAGTAGACCAGCGCTTTGAGCAGCGTCTCCAGGCCATGTATCGCCCACTCGCGCGCCTTGAAAGCGCTTGCACGGGATAGATAAGAAGTTGGAAATGCACGAAGCTCAGCAGCGCGCCCAGCGCGTAGGCGTAGAACAGCAGGAGATTCCAGGCGGCCCGCGGCGGCCCATGGTGAACGCGTCAGGGTCGCGCGGCGAACGGTTGTAACGATGATGTTCAGAGATGGTCTTCGCGAAAGGCGATGAGGACGCGAAGATCGGAATCATGGTGACGATGCCGAAAGCCCAGCCCAGGCCGCGGTGGCGAAACAATACATCGTGCGTGGCGTCGTGCGCCAGATGTCCCGTGCCCATCCCGGGTAGCCGATGCCGATGTGGCAAGCCAGCGCCACGCACCGTAGGGGTGCTCCAGGCCAGCCAGCTCAGAGGCCACCTGGGCGCCACGAACAAGGGAATCTTGACGGGATTGGGCGGGGTCCGCAGTACGCGCAGACGGGCCAGATCGTGCGGCGCGATCCGCGGTTTCCACCTGGGGCGGACATCGGGAAACCTGTCGGATTGAAAGTCGAACGGCGAGACTAGCACGGACTTCCGACAATAGCGCGTCATGAACCTGCCCGCGCGACGTCAGGGCGCTGCCTTGTTTGGTCGACCGGCGGGCGGCTTCCGTCCGCGTGCGCTACGGTAACAGGTATTTTGAGGTTGTCGGCACTGCTCATCACGTCGCGCTTGGATTTCCGCTTGGGCATGGCACCCACCACGCCCGGTGGCGGCGGCCGTTCTCGAGCACATGAAGGAAACGCGCGTGATCGACCTTGCCATTGAACCGCTCCAGCAGGTTGGGGGCGAACGTCGAGCCGAGTTCGCTACCGCCATGACACACCTGGCAGTTGGCGGCGTAGGTGCGCCAGCCGAAGTAGGTTTCCCTGTCGACGGAGCAGGTCTCCGCGGCACTCGCCGCCGTCGGACATTCGACCGGGTAAGTACGGCGCCGCCGGCGCATCCACCGACTGTGCGTGGGCCGCGTTGGCGACGATGAAAGTCACCGAGCAAAGTTTCAGGGCGTGGCGAACGACGGAAACGAAAAGCTTGAGCATGGCTGGAGTCCGCGAGAGCTGGGTAGACGGTGCGCCACCGCCATGGCGACGCGGGGCCGCGATCTCGGGGCGTACAACCCGCCGGCACCAGGCGACACGTGGTCGCGCGGCATCGGCGGAATGCCCGCTATTTGGCGGGAACGTGGGTCTGGTGCGCCGGCGGCGCCGCGGCTCGCCAGCCGCCGCCGAGCGCGCGATGAATCTACCAATCGTTGCGCGACGTTGACGGCCGACAGCGCCTGCTGATCTTCGAGCTGCAGCAGGCTGCGTCCGGCGTCCAGCACCGTGAGGAAATCCTCGGCGCCTTCGAAGAAGCGCAGCTCGGCGAGCTCGGCGGCGTCGCGACTGGCGGCCACCGCCGCCACCAGTTGTGCCTGGCGTTCGCGTTCATTGCCATAGCCGCTCACCGCGCTGTCGACTTCCTCCAGCGCCTGGGTGACGGTGGTCTGGTAGCGCGCGACATTGGCCGCCGCCGCGGCGTCGGCTTGCGCGATGCGCGCGTAGATGCCGGCGCGATCGAAGATGTTCCAACGCAGCGCCGGTCCAGCGTGAACAAGGGCGCACCGGCGGCCGCCAGCTTCCCGTCGGCGATGCCGACACCGGGCCGCCCACCAGCGTCACGGTCGGAAAGAGATCGGCGGTGGCCACGCCGATGCGCGCCGAGGCCGCCGCCACCGCGCGCTCCGCGGCCTGGATGTCCGGCCGACGACGCAGCAGATCGGCGGGCTGACCGATGGCCACCAGCTCCGGCAGCGCCGGCCATGGCGCCGCGCGCCGAGCCGCGCGTCCAAGGCGCCGGGCGGCTGCGAGGTCAGCGTGGTCAAGCGATTGCGCGCCGCGCGCTCGGCGGCGCGCAGCACCGGATGGTGGCCTGGCTGGTCAGCAGCTGGGTGCGCGCGCGCGACATCGAAGCTCGGTGGCCGCGCCTTCCTTGTTTAACAACAGCACCAGGTCGAGTGTCTGCTGTTGCACGGCCACGTTGCGCTCCGCCACGCCGAGGCGCATCTGCGTGCCGCGCACATCGATATAGGCGCTCGCGACCGTCGACAACAGCGACAGCAGCACGTTGTTGCGCACCGCTTCGAGCGAGCCGAGTTCGGCGGCGGCGGCGCCCACCGAGCGCCGTACGCGGCCGAACAGATCGATCTCCCACAACATGTCGATACCGAGGTCGCCAGCGAACGTACCGGCCCCGATCTTGCGGATCGGCCTTGCGCTGCGCGGCCTGCGCGTCAGGCGTTCGCGCACCACGCCGTTGACGTCCACGCGCGGCATGCGCAGGTTCTCGGTCTCGCCGAGCTGCGCGCGCGGCCTCGACATTGGCGATGGCGACCTTGAGATCGTTGTTGGCGGCCAGCGCCGCCGCGATCAGGGCATCGAGGTCCGGATCGTGCAGTGATTGCCACCATTGTTCGGGCGGCTCGCTGGTGACGACCCGCGCCGGGTTGCCGTCGTCGCCGGCCACGCGAAAGGCCGGCATGGCGTCAGCGTCGGTGGCGGCGGGCGCCTGGTAATCGGGTCCGACCGCGGCACAGCCGCCGAGCAGCGCCAGGCACACCAGGACAGCGATTCGATTGCGCATCATGTCGGCCATTCCCCGCCACGCTCCTGCACGCGACGCCGGCGACGCGGCGCCGGCGCCGGTGGCGAGCACCAGCGGCACCACGCCCATGATGAAGGAGAACGAGGTCATGAGGATCGGCCGCAGGCGCGTGCGCGCGGCCTGCATCGCTGCTTCACGACGACCGAGACCGGCGGCTTCGGCCTGGCGCGCGAACTCGACGATGAGGATGGCGTTCTTGGCGGCCAGACCAATGAGCACGATGAAACCGATCTGCACCAGGATGTCGTTCTGCATGCCGCGCAGGCTGACGCCGGTGATCGAGGCGAGCAGGCACATCGGCACGATGAGGATGACCGCGAGCGGCAGCATCCACGATTCGTACAGCGCCGCCAGCACCAGGAACACGAAGGCCACGCCGAGGCCGAAAGCCATCGCGGCGGTGTTGCCCGCGAGTTTCTCCTGCAGGGCGAGATCGGTCCATTCGAAGCCATAGCCTTCCGGCAGCACTTCCTCGGCGAGTTTCTCGATGGCCGCCAGCGCCTCGCCGGTCGAACGGCCCGGCGTCGCGATGCCCTGCACTTCGGCGGCGGTGTAGAGGTTGTAGCGCGCCACGCGGTAGGCGCCGGTCAGATCGCTGAAGGTGGTGAGCGAACCGAGCGGCACCATCGCGCCGCGATTGGAACGGGTCTTGAGTTTCAGCAGATCCGAGGGGTCGTCGCGGTAATTGCCTTCGGCCTGGGCGGTGACGCGATAGGTGCGGCCGAGGAAATTGAAGTCGTTGACGTAGGCCGAGCCCAGGTAGATCTCAAGGGTGTCGAGCACACGCTCGGCGGGCACGTCGAGCTTCTCGGCGCGCGTCCTGTCGATGTTGGCGAAGATCTTCGGCGTCTTGGTGTTGAAGGTGGTGAAGACGTTCTTCACTTCCGGCAGCTGGTTGGCGCGCGCGATGAATTCGGTGGTGACCTGCTCCAGGGCGCGCACGCCGTGACCACCACGGTCTTCGATGTAAAGCTTCCAGCCACCGCCAGTGCCGATGCCGCGCACCGGTGGCGGCGGCACGACGAAGGCCATCGCCTCCTGGATCACACCGAGCTTCTGCTGCGCGACGCGCAGCGTTTCGGTGACCGGGCTGTGGCGTGCGGCACGATCGGCGTAGGGCGCGAGCGGGCAGAAGGCCGCGCCGGCATCGGGTGCGTTGGTGCGCGTGGCGCCGTCGAAACCCGCGAAGCCGGCGCAGTGGGCGATATCCGGCAGGTCGAGCAGGATGCCGGCGGCGCGCCGCACGACTTTGTCGGTGCGCATCACCGACGAGCCCGGCGGCAGGCGATAGACGGTGATGATGTAGCCCTGGTCCTGCTGCGGGATGAATCCGGTGGGCGTGCTGCTGAAGGTCTTCCAGGTCAGGAAGATGAGCCCGGCGTAGATGATCATCATGACCAGCGTCATGCGTACCAGGCGCTTGGTGATGGCCGCGTAGCCACTGGCGAAGCCGGCGAAGCTGGCATTGAAGGCGCGCGAACAGCGTGAACGGCATCAGCAACATGCTGACCACGGGATGGCGCTTGGCATGCGCGTCGTGAGGCTTCAACAGCAACGCGCCGAGTGCGGGCGACAAGGTCAGCGACACGATGGCCGAGATCACGGTGGCGCTGGCGATGGTCAGGGCGAACTGGCGATAAAACTGGCCCGAGATGCCGGAAATGAACGCGGTCGGCACGAACACCGCCGCCAGCACCAGCGCGATGGCGACCAACGCGCTGCCGACTTCGTCCATGGTCTTGTGCGCCGCTTCGCGGGGCGACAGGCCTTCGGCCAGGAAGCGTTCGATGTTCTCCACCACCACGATGGCGTCGTCCACCGCGATACCCACCGCCAGCACCAGGCCGAACAGGGTCAGGTTGTTGATGGAGAAACCAAACGCGCCCATCACCGCGAAGGTGCCGATCAGGGCAATCGGGATGGCGACGATGGGAATGATGGCGGCGCGCCACGACTGCAGGAACACCATGATCACCAGCACCACCAGCGCCATCGCCTCGAAGATGGTGAGGTAGACCTCGTGCACCGAGTCGGCGATGAACTGGGTGGGATTGAAGGCGATGACGTAGGCCACGCCCGACGGCAGCTCCTTGCCGATCTCGGTCATGAGGTTCTCGACCGCCCGCGCGGTCTCGATGGCGTTGGAGCCCGGCCGCTGGAAGATCGGCATCGGCAGCGCCGGCTTGCCATCGATGTAGCCGATGGTGGAGTAATCCTGCGCGCCGAGTTCGACGCGTGCGACGTCCTTCAGGCGCGTGATGCGACCGCCGCTGCCGCGCTTGACGACGATGTCGCCGAACTGCTCGGTGGTGAGAAAGCGGCCCTGG
The DNA here is from genome assembly GCA_016719885.1 of Pseudomonadota bacterium. Lineage (NCBI taxonomy): Bacteria > Pseudomonadati > Pseudomonadota > Pseudomonadota bacterium. The sequence continues at coordinate 5,291 of JADJYF010000030.1, forward strand.
CTCTCGACCGCCAGTTCGAAGGCGCCGGTGCTCGGCACCGGCTGCGCATTGATGGTGCCCGATGCCACCTGCACGTTGTTGGCGCGCACCGCTTCGACGATTTCGGTGGCGGTGAGATCGCGCGCCGCCGCGCGCTCCGGGTCTATCCAGATGCGCATGCCGTAGGCACGCTCGGCGAAGATGTTGATTGAACCGACGCCGTTCAGACGCACCAGCCGGTCGACGACATGGGTACGCGCGTAGTTCGACAGGTAGGTCGGATCGCGCGAGCCGTCCGGCGAGAAGATGTGCACCACCATCAACATGTCGGGCGAGTTCTTGGTGACGTTGATGCCGAGTCGGCGCACGTCTTCCGGCAGGCGCGGCACCGCGATCGCCACGCGGTTCTGCACCAGCACCTGGGCGATATCGAGATTGGTGCCGAGTTCGAACGTGACGTTGATGACCAGGCGGCCGTCGCCGGTGGCGGACGACTGCATGAACAGCATGTGGTCGACGCCGTTGATTTCCTGCTCGAGCGGCGTGGCCACGGTGTTGGCCACGGTCTCGGCGCTGGCGCCGGGATAGTTGGCGGTGACCTGGATGGTCGGCGGCACGATGTCCGGATACTGCGCGATGGGCAGCGCCACGTAGGCGATGGCGCCGACCAGCACGATGATGATCGAGATGACGGCCGCGAAGATCGGCCGGTCGACGAAGAAATGCGTGAAGCGCATGGCTTACTTGGCGGCGGCGTCTTTGATGGTGCCGTCCTCGGCGATGGTGGCCATGGTCGGCGTCACCGGTTTGCCGGGATGCGCGCGGATGATGCCGTTGACGACGATGGTCTCGTCGCTCTTCAGGCCCTCGCGCACCACGCGCAGTCCGTCGATCAGCGGCCCGAGCTTCACCACCCGCGCCTCGATGACGTTGTCCTTGCCGAGCACCATCACCAGCTTGCGCGCCTGGTCGGCCACCACCGCGATGTCCGGCACCATCACCGCTTCATGCTCGCCGGCGCCGTACAGGCGCGCGCGCGCGAACATGCCGGGCAGCAGCACGTGGTCCGGGTTGGGGAACGTGGCATGGCCACGGATGGAGTCGGAGTTCGGATCGATTTCGTTGTCGACGAAGGTCATGTTGCCCTTGTGCACCCACTCCGTTTCGTCGATGAGCTGGGCTTCGATGCGATTCGGCACGTCACGCGAGGAGCGGCGCGTGCCGGCGCTGTCGAGACGCGTGTAGCGCAGGAACTCGGCTTCCGAGGCCTCGATTTCGAATTCGATGGGATCGAGCGAGACAATGGTGGTGAGCAGGGTCGAATCGGCGCTGCCGCCCGAGATGAGGTTGCCGACGTCGACGCGGATATCCGACAGGCGACCTGCCATCGGCGCGCGCACCTCGGTGAAATCGAGATTCAGTTCGGCATTGCGCAAGGCGGCCTTGGCGGCATCGACTTCGGCCTGCGCGGCATCGCGCTTGGCGCGTCGCTCCTCGGCAGTCTCGGTGCTCATGGCGCGCGACGATTGCAGGCGCTGACCTCGTTCGAACTCGAGCTGCGCGACCTTGAGCTGCGTGCCGGCCTGGTCGACACCGGCCTTGGCGCGCGCCACCTCGGTCTTGAACGGGCGCTGGTCGATGACGAACAACAGCTCGCCGGCCTCGACCATCTGGCCTTCCTTGAAATGCACCGATTCGAGATAGCCCGACACGCGCGCGCGCGTCGACGCGCTCCTTGGCGATGAAGCGGCCGGTGTAATCGTCCCATTCGGTGATGCGTTTGAAGACCGGCTTGGCGACCGTCACCGCCGGCGGTGGCGGCGCGGCGGCGGGCGCCGGGTCGGCGGCGCGCGCGCCATGCGCGCCCAGCCCCAGGAACATCATCCACACCACGGCGAGCGCGCCTCCTGCGGCGCCGAAACGTAGCTTCGCCTTCACGGTCATACGCGACCCGTCCTCACCACGCACAATTGCTGCCCTGCAGTATCGCAGAAAGCCCGCATGCCGACGATACCGATTCGGGGAAGCGCACGCCGGTCAAGGCATGTTCGCGGCCCTGATCGAGCGGCCTGTGCCAATTGTGGACAAACGTGACGGGCGCTACTCGCGTCGCTCATTCGGCCGCCAGGCGCGCGCGGTCGTGGGGCTGTTGCAAACCGTGCTCGTAAAAGGCCGGCCCGCGCGGAATGATGCCGTTGGGATTGACGTGGGTGATGGAGTAATAGCCACGCACGAAGTGCGGGACGTTGACGGTGTCGGCCACGCCCGGCCACTGGTAGAGCTCGCGCAGGTAGTTCGACAGTGCCGGGTAGCTGGCAATGCTGCGCTGATTGCATTTGAACAGCGCGTGGTAGACCAGATCGAAACGCAACAGGCTGGCGAGCAGGCGCCAGTCGGCTTCGGTCACGCGCGTGCCGACGAGGTAGCGCTGCGTGGTCAGGCGCGCATCCAGCCAGTCGAGGGTGGTGAAGAGCTTGTCGAAGGCCTCGTCGTAGGCGGCCTGGCTGCGCGCGAGGCCGACCCGGTAGACGCCATTGTTGACGCCGTCGTAGACGCGCTGGTTGACGGCGTCGATGTCGGCGCGCAGTGCCTCGGGGTAATAGTCCTCACGGGCATCGGTGAAAGCATCGAAGGCGCTGTTGAACATGCGCATGATGTCCGGCGACTCGTTGTTGACGATGACGCCGGTGTGCTTGTCCCACAGCACCGGCACCGACACCGTGCCGCTGTAGTCGCGACGCGTGGCGGTATAGGCCTGGTGCAGGTGGGTAAAGCCATTGACCGCATCCGGCGCGCAGCCGCCGGGATAATCACCGAAGGTCCAGCCCTCGCGGCGATCGTTGGGAACGGCGATGGTCATGGAAATCACGTTTTCCAAACGCTTCAGGCGCCGCATCAGGATGGTGCGCCACGCCCATGGGCAGTGGTAGGCGACGTAAAGGTGATAACGGCCGGGCTCGGCCTTGAAGCCGCTCGCGCCATCGGCGCTGACCACCTGGCGGAAGGCGGCCGGCTCGCGCACGAAGCGGCCGTCCTCGATAGGGATCATGGTCGCCTCGGCGTCCCACTTGCCGTTGATCAACAGGCCCATGGCGCATGCCTCGCATCGGGATGATGAGAGGCATTGTAGAGGAGGCTCGGTCTTTGTGGGTCGGACTTCAGTCCGACATTGAAATCGGGTGCGGGTGGCGCATGTCAGACTGAAGTCTGACCCACGATTACGCCACGATCAGGTAAATCGCCTCGATGAACTGCGGGTCGACTTCGTCCATCAGCTCTTCGCCGCTGCAATCGATGGCGAGGCCGTGGTTGGCGAGCGGCGACACGTCGGCCTGCTGTTCGCGCGGAATGCGCTCGGAATAACTGCCGGTACCGGAGCAGTTCGCGACCGCGTCGGCGACCTTGAGGATGGCCGCCTCGGCGCCGGCGCGGCGGGCGCGCTGCGGCTCATGGTGCCAGTAGACGGTGTCGACCAGCGTGTCGGGCAGGTTCCAGCTGTCCAGCATCATGCCGGTCAGCATGGCGTGATCGAAACCGAGATCGCGCTGTTCCAGGACGTGCAGCTTGTCCTCGTCGCCGGCCGCTTCGATGATCACGGACTGCGCTATCTCGGGAAAGCGCTTGTTGATGAGCAAGGTGCCGATGTCGTGCAGCATGCCGGCCACGAACAGGCGCTCGGGATGCAGCACGCGCGCGCGGCGCGCGATAGCCTGCGCCACGAGGCCGGTATACACGCCGTGGCGCCAGAAGGAATTCATGTTGGTGACCGAGCTCGACAGGCGCGAGAAGGTCTGCACCGCGCATACCGACGTCACGATTTTCTGGATTTCGCCCATGCCGAGCAGCATCACGGCGCGGGTGATGGTGTCCACCCGTCCGGGCAAGCCGTAGAACGCGCTGTTGGCGAGTTTCAGGATACGCGCGGTGAGATTCGGATCGCGGATCACCACCAGCGCCAGTTGCTCCAGCGAGGTGCTGTCGTCAGCCACCAGTTCGTTGATCTTCAAACACACGTCCGGCGGCGAGACCAAGGCAGACATGTCTTCGATCAGACTGCGCGCGATGCGTTCGCCGGGCGTGGTGATGTCCATATGGACGGCAGGCATGCTCAAGATGGCTGTCCTTGTTGTTATTCCCCGATGCGAATCTGTGTCGGCCGCCGGCCGGCAAGCTTGAGCCGCGCCACGGCGAAAGCCGCCAGCGGCGGTGAAAGCGCCGCGCTCAGCCGCGCGGCGCGGGGAAGAACCGGTTGGCGGGACGCGGCAGGCCGAGATGTTCGCGCAACGTGTGGCCGCTGTAGGCGCGGCGGAAAATGCCGCGGCGCTGGAGTTCCGGCACCACCGCCGACACGAAATCGTCGAGTCCGGCCGGCAGGAACGGGAACATCACGTTGAAGCCATCGCAGGCACGCGTCTCCAGCCATTCCTGCATCTGGTCGGCGACCATGGCCGGCGTGCCGATCATTTCGAGGATGCCGAACGCGCCGCCCACCCACTGCGCGAGCTGGCGCACCGTCATGTGCTTGTCGCGCGCCATCGCCACCAGCTTGTCGCGACTGCCACGGCTGGCATTGCTTTCGGGCAGCTCGGGCAAGGGGCCGTCGAGCGCGAAACCGCTGACATCGCAGCCCAGCATCACCGACAACGACGAGATACCCGAATCGGGATGCACCAGCGCGTCGAGCCGCGCCTTGCGATCCTCGGCCTCGGCCTGGCTGCGGCCCAGCACCACGAACGCGCCCGGCATGATCTTGAGATGCTCGGGATCGCGCCCGACGACCGCCATGCGGCTTTTGACGTCGGCATAAAAGGCCTGCGCCGCCGCCCGTTCGACGTCGGCCGAGAACACCATCTCGGCGGTCTCGGCCGCCAGCTGCCGCCCGGCTTCCGAGCTGCCGGCCTGCACGATCAGCGGCCAGCCCTGCACCGGACGCGCGACATTCAGCGGGCCACGCACCGCGAACTCGTCGCCCTTGTGATCGAGCACGTGCATGCGCGCCGGGTCGAAATACACGCCCGCATCGACATCGCGGATGAAAGCATCGTCCGCCCAGCTGTCCCACAGGCCGGTCACCACCTCGTAGAACTCACGCGCGCGCTTGTAGCGCTCGGCATGCTCGAGATGCTGTTCGCGCCCGAAGTTCATGGCCTCGTGGGGATTGGCCGAGGTCACCACGTTCCAGCCCGCGCGTCCGCCGCTGATGTGATCGAGCGAGGCGAACTTGCGCGCGATGTGGTAGGGCTCGTTATAGGACGTCGACGCGGTGGCGATGAGGCCGATGCGCGAAGTCACCGTCGCCAGCGCCGGCAGCAGCGTCAAGGGGTCGAAGGACGTGACGGTCGCGCTGCGTTTCAGGGCCGCCATCGGCATGTTCAACACCGCCAGGTGGTCGGCCATGAAGAACGCATCGAAGCAGCCTTGCTCCAAGGTCTGGATGAAGCGCACGTAGTGCTGGAAATTGAAATTCGCGTCCGCGTAGCTGCCGGGGTAGCGCCACGCGCTGGTGTGGATGCTGACCGGGCGCATGAAGGCGCCGAGATGGAGTTGACGTTGACGGTGCACGTGCGGCGCTCGTGTTGCTGTGGATGGTGGGCGGTCGCGGCCCGCCGCTGCCGAAGCGCAAGGATAACGACGCAGCGCGCGGATTCAACACGCAGCCATGGGCACCACCGGTGCCGGCCAAGGCCTGAGGGGAATTTCGATTGTGCCTTGCCAGCCCCTGCCCACGGTGACACATTGACGCCGACGCCGCGCTTCCGGGCGGCGCTTTTGGGGAGACATCAATGGGTAATGACATGCCGGCCAGCGGGCCGGCCCCGCGGACTTGCGCCTCGGCCTCGCGGCGGCGCCTGTTGTGCGCGGCGCTGGCGGCGGGCCTCGCCCGCCCCGTGCTCGGCGAGGCGGCCGACGCCGATCCGAGCAAACAACCGCCGCAGCCCGGCGATGTGCTGGCCTTTGCCTCGTGGGACGACGATCCGCGCGCCGTGAGCGCCGCCGACGTGGCGCTCGACGCCGCACCGCTGTCGGTCTATCCGCAGGATCCGGCCAGCGGCGTGACGCGCGAGAATTCGCGTCTCAACCAAATCCTGCTGCTGCGCCTCGCGCCGGACAGCCTCGACGAGGCGACGCGTGCGCGGGCCGTCGACGGCATCGTCGCCTATTCGGCGATTTGCACCCACGCCGCCTGCGCGGTCAGCGAATGGGCGGCGGACAAGCGCCACCTGGTGTGCCCTTGTCATTCCTCGGAATACGACCCGGCCAAGGGCGCCGCGCGCGTCACCGGCCCGACCGCGCGACCATTGCCGTCCCTGCCCATCAAGCAGGTTGGCGACAAGCTAGTCATCGCCGGCCCCTTCAGTGGCGCGCTCGGCGCGCCGGCTCCTTGAGGTGACGTGATGCGTTCAGTGTTCCCGATCCTGCTGCTGTTGCTGACCGTCGCGGGCAGCGCGCCGGCCGCCGATGGCCTGCCCTACTCGTCCGTCACCGACGCGCGTCTCACCCGGCCCGAGCCCGGCAACTGGCTCATGTACCGGCGCACCTACGACAGCTGGGGCTACAGTCCGCTCAAACAGATAGACACCAGCAACGTCACCCAGCTGAAACCGCTGTGGAGTTTTTCGACCGGCGTCGAGGAAGGCCACCAGTCGCCGCCCATCGTCAACGACGGCGTGATGTTCATCACCACGCCGCGCGACCAGGTGTTGGCGCTGGACGCGCGCAGCGGCGACCTCATCTGGCGCTATCGACGTGAACTGCCGGCCGATCTCTTCCAGTTGCACCCGACCAATCGCGGCGTGGCCCTGTATGGCGACCGCGTCTACATCGCGACCGTCGATGCCTTCCTGGTGGCGCTCGATGCGCGCACCGGCAACGTGGTGTGGGAGAAGCCGGTCGAGAACTACCTGGCCGGCTACTACATGACCATGGCGCCGCTGGTGGTGGAAGGAAAGGTGATGGTCGGCGTGTCGGGCGGCGAGTTCGGCGTGCGCGGTTTCATCCAGGCCTTCGATGCCGCGAGCGGCGAATCACTGTGGAAGACCTACACCGTACCCGGCCCCGGTGAGCCGGGGCATGACTCCTGGCCCGGCGAAACCTGGAAGAAGGGCGGCGTGCCGGTGTGGATCACCGGCAGCTACGATGCCGACACCAAGCTCGCCTACTGGGGCACCGGCAACGCCGGACCGTGGATGGGCGATCAGCGTGCCGGCGACAATCTCTACGCGACCTCGGTCATTGCGCTCGACGTCGCCAGCGGCCAGATCCGCGCCCACCACCAGTATCACTGGAATGATTCGTGGGACTGGGATGAAGTCGCGGCGCCGCTGCTCATCGATCTCAAGCGCGATGGTCGCGTGCAGAAGAGCCTGGTGCATGCAGGGCGTGACGGCTACCTGTGGGTGCTGGAGCGCTCCGCCAGCGACATCCGTTACGTGAGCGGCCAGCCCTACGTGCAACAGAACGTGTTCACGAAGCTCGACCCGGAAAGCGGTCGCCCGCAATACGACCCGACCAAGATCCCGCGCAGCGGTTCGCGCTCGGAATTCTGCCCCAGCCTGTGGGGCGGCAAGGACTGGCCGCCGACCGCCTACAGCCCCGATACCGGCTACCTGTACATCCCCGCCAACGAGAACCTGTGCAGCGCCTTCACCGGCGAGAAAGCCAAGTACCGTCGCGGCGAACTGTACATGGGCGTGCCGTTCGCCAAGATAGAAGTGCTGCCGACGCCCGCGGCGCGCGATCACATCGGCGAACTGCAGGCCTGGGATCTCGCCACCGGCAAGAAGGTGTGGACCACCAAGTTCAAATCCCACAACTGGGGCCCGGTGTTGACCACCGGCGGCG